>CAJCIJ010000293.1 GCA_903970315.1 Actinomycetota bacterium | reverse complement strand
GGGGTTGTAAGCGCAAACCCGATTTTTTTCCGACGATGGGTGTTCGAGGGCGTGGCGGGGGTCAACGCACCTTTCCCGAGAACGCCCCTGCCAGCTGCCGAGCCCGCTTCTCCTTGTCGGTGTGCAGGTAGCCCGACGTGGTTGACACCGAGGCATGCCGCAGGTTGTCGCGCACCGTGGTGAGATCGACGCCGCGATCGAGCGCATGGGTCGCGTGCGTGTGCCGCATCCAGTGGGGGCTTGCCCTGCGCAGCTTCTCGGCGGTCGCCGGACTCCGTTCCTGGACAACGTCGGCGACCTGGCCGAAGAACCGCTTCATCACCGACCAGAGGCGGGCCGCCGTGATGCCTTCATCGCTGTCCTGCTCCAGGCTGCCCAGCAGCGGCGTCACGGGATCCCACCGCGTCGGCGTGGTCGGCAACCGGCGTTGCACCAGGTACCGATCGAGCGCGGCGCGGGCGATCGGCGGCAGTGCCACCGTCCCCGTCTTGCTGCCCTTGCCGACCAGGTGCAGCCAGCGATCCCCATGGGCATCGTCCTCAATCATGCCCAGCCGCGCTTGCACCACCTCGCTGGCTCTCAATCCGGTGGCGTAGGCGAAGTCGAGCAAGAAGCGCAGCCGCTGCGCGGCGGCCGCCTCCCAGCCGTACGACCACTCCAGGCCCTCGGCCACCGTGTTGACCATCGACCACTCCCCGTCGGAGAAGGCCCGTGAGGCTGCCAGCCCTGAGTCTCGGGAGCCGCCGCGCACCTTGATGCCCGCGAACGGCTTGGCCAGCACGTAGCGCTGCTGCGACAGCCAGCGGTACAGCGCACCGATCACCGACAGCGCATAGGCTGTAGAACGCGCGGAGAGGCTGCCCGCGAACGGACGCCATTCCGGTGACGAGCGCGGCCGCGGCGGACCCACCCAGCGGCTACGCGGCGCCGGTCGCCGCAGGAAAGCGCGGTATGCCACCGCATCCTCTGTCGTCAGCGACGACAACGCCCGACCACGCTCCAAGATCGACCAGAGGATCAGCCGCTCGGCCTCCTTGCGGTAGGCACTCCGCGTGGCGGGCGACTCGTGCAGCGCCAGCCACGCCTGCACTGCGTCGTAGTCATTGTTCGCACTGAGCGTGCAGCTCGCCCTCGGCGCGCGGAAGGCGCCGCGCGAGCCGTCGAGGTCGGCCGGTACGGCCAGGTGCTCCCACGGGACGAGATCCGGCGCCGCCTCGGCCACCATGAGCGCACGGGCACGCTCAGTGAGCTGTGGGTGCGCGGCGAAGAACGCCTCGATCTTGCGGGCTCCGCGGACACCCAACCCGGGGATCGCAACCCACCAACGGCGTCGACGCGGAATGCGCACCGTCAGCGCGGCCAGTGTCTTGATGCCCTGGGCCTGCAGCGCGCGCACGGCACGGGCATCCAGCCACCGCGCCACGTCGTCACCGATCAGCGGCTCGGGCAGCGGCAGGGTCGATAGCACTTCGATCGCACGGGCCACGGAGCGCGCGTGCCGGCCCCCTGCGGACGCCGGGCGCACAAAGACCTCGGCCAGGTCCTCGCGGTGCCGACTGCGAGCCAGCGCTGCCAGCCGGCGGCGGATGGAGCCGAGGATACCCCGCGACGACTGCCCGTCGGCCTTTGTCATGAACCGGGTCACAGCCTCTCGAGCGGGCAGCCCCTCGTACCAGGCGCGCAGGGCCGCCAACGACGCAGCGTCGGGCAGCCCCTCAGCGGGGGCGGTCGCAAGGGACGGGCGTGTTTTCATGAACGCCACTTTAGACAAAGAAGTGCGGCGGCTCAATAAGAAGGCTTATCCTAATATACATTTCCGTGGGATAAACTCATGCTTATGGAAACGAATGAACCTTTGATATGGCCCCAATTATCGGGATTAACTATCGATTTGCCCGGTGACGACGCACTTGCCGCCTTGCGATGCTGGTATGAAGGCGTGCCCACACATGAGGCGGTCGTTCGTTACCTTTCTCATCGGCTTACCCACGGCACATCTGCACGGGGCGTGCTTAGTGAGATTCGGCGCCAACTCGTACGCTGTGCCCTCGCCCGCCATCGCGACGATCTTGCCAAACTCTTCGGTCACCGCACAGTCGAACGCGTCAAGCACGCACGGCTTGTTGCAAAGGGCATCGAGGCCCTTCGGGTCGCAACTGTGGCGACACCTTCGATCACTGACGACATTGCCCGCTGGCTGCCCCCTCGCGCTGTGCATGCGCTTCACGCTCACGGCATCACGACGCTCGCCGAACTCACGCTTCGCATCCCGCGTCGCAAGCAATGGTGGACGGTGATCCCGAAGCTCGGACAAGCCAGCGCCAAACAGATTGAAGCGTTCTTTGCCGCCCACCCGGCGCTCACCGATCGCGCCCGCGCATTAATCGAGTGCACGGCGTCGCCCATCGTGGTTCCGTGGGAGAACGTGCGACTCCCGCACGAAATCGACGGATCATGTGGCGTCTTCAGAGCGCCGCGAGAAAGCTGCGCGCTCGACGCAAACAATGACTATGACGCAGTGCAAACGTGGTTGTCGCTGCACGAGTCGCCCTCGACCCAACGGGCCTATCGGAAAGAAGCCGAACGCCTGATTCTCTGGGCGATCGTCGAACGAGGCCGGGCGCTCTCGTCTCTATCCACCGAAGATGCCATTGCTTATCGCGCGTTTTTGCGCAGGCCCACGCCCCGTGATCGATGGATCGGTCCGACGCGCGCTCGTACGTCACCTCAGTGGCGGCCCTTCACGGGCAACCTGGCGCCGCGCTCGGTGGCCTATTCGCTGATGGTGCTGGGCGCGCTGTACCGATGGCTGATTGAGCAACGGTATGTGTTGGCGAACCCGTTTTCTGGCGTCAAGGTGAAAGGTACGGAGCGCGCCGCGCTCAATGCGTCGCACGCATTCACCGAAGGCGAGTGGCAACTGTTGCGCACCATCGCCGACGGGCTTGAATGGTCGTATGGCTGGAAACCAGCAGCGGCCCAGCGACTGCGCTTTGTGCTGGATTTCGGCTACGCCACAGGGCTGCGCGCAAGCGAGCTCGTGAACGTGACGCTCAAAGACATCCGCACCGATGCACAGGGAGATCATTGGGTCGAATTTGTCGGCAAGGGCCAGAAAGCGGGGAAAGTTGCGCTTCCGCCTCTCGCTCGCAGGGCGCTGGAGCGCTATCTGGTGGAGCGCGGCTTACCCGTCTCGCCCGAGCGCTGGACACCGGGGACCGCGTTGATTGCCGGCCTGAATGAAAGCGATCGTCAAGGGCTGAGCACCGTGCGGCTGTGGACGGTTATGAAACGGTTCTTTGAGACGACAGCGGCCCTGATCGAGGCGGAGAAACCGGCATTCGCGGTAAAACTGCGGCTGGCCGGCCCCCACTGGATGCGGCACACGCACGCCACCCATGCGCTCACGCGCGGCGCGCAACTGACCTCCGTTCGAGATAACCTCCGTCATGCATCGATAACGACAACGTCCACCTATTTGCACAGCGACGAGGTTGAACGAGCTCGACAGTTCCGGGATGCATTCAAGGCGGCTTAGTACGCTTCACTCCAATTCGACGCCTACCCCATTTTATGCCGCTCAACCCACAGTCTTCACTCGTCCGGCTCTTTAATGCGCCCGTCAAGTCAGGTGTGCTCATTTGGATCGGCGTGCGGCCCGAGCGGCGTTTGG
>CAJCIJ010000292.1 GCA_903970315.1 Actinomycetota bacterium | reverse complement strand
CGAACAGGTGTCCAACCTCGTGTGTCATGGCGTCGCAGAACCACTGGAAGAATTCGTCGTCCTCTTGCCAACTGGGCCAAACTGAGGCATTGATCGTGATCGTGCACGTCTGCACGTCGGTCCACATCTCGACAACCGATTCAGCCGGTTCGGGGCTCGTGACGCTTTCGTAGCTCGAGTCGGGCAGCTGCTGGGAGCTCGTCACGATCGTGGGTGTCCCGCATGCCGGCGCGCCCTGCCAGTAGCGCTCGGCGAGCTGCAACGAGAGCGCGACCGGATTCGTGGTCGGGTGCTGTGCCGACCTGCGCGTTCTCGCCCCGGCGGATGCCGGCAGCAGCAGGGTCGCGGCGAGGATCACGGGGAAGAGGAGCGCGGGGTGGATACGGGCCATGCTCTGCATCCTGAGACCGAGGGCCGCCCGATTCTTCCTCCCGGGCGGGTGATCTTGGGGGGAGTGAGGGGTGAGCCGCGGGTGAGCCGCGGCTCACCCTTATGCCGCCGGCTGCCGATAACAGCCTGGCCCTGGCCCACGACTGGGCCGAGTCTATGCCGCCAAATGCCCCCATCACCGTAGTCCTCGCCCAGTTCGACGATCTCGTCGCCGAAGGCCTGCGCGAGCTGGTCGAGCGCGATCCGAGCCTCGCGATCGTCGCCGCCGATGTGGCGCCGACGCGGATCGGCGTCGTGCTGCGCGCGCACCGTCCAGATGTGGCGATTCTCGACCTCGACGCCCTCGGCAAGTTCGCCGAGGTCCGCGAGCTGAGCGCCCGCAATCCGGCGACGCGGCTGGTCCTGCTCGGCAGCGATCCGGCGCCAATCGAGTGTGCACAGCTGCTCGCCTTTGGGGCAAGCGCGTGCCTCGGCAAGGGCACGCAATCGCGGGACATGATCAACGCGATCCATCTTGCGTCGCGGGGCCTGCAGGTGCTCCCGCGGATTAAGGCCGGCTCACATGGCGGTCCCGCCCCGGTGGCGGGCGCGGGCATGCTGAGCCGGCGTGAGAGCGAAGTGCTGCCGATGCTCCAGCAGGGTCACTCCAACGCGCAGATCGCACTGGCGCTGAACGTGGGCGTCGAGACGGTGCGCACCCACGCGCGCAACATCTACCGCAAGCTCGGCGTCTCCTCCCGTCGCGAGCTCGTCGTTCCGCCCGTGCCGTCCGCGCCCGACGCACCGCCGGGGACGCCTGCGCTTGAACACTCGCCACTCCCGTACCGGACGGTCACGCCATTGGGGCGTGCACGGCGCGGACGTGGCGCAGGGCACCGCTGACACGCCCGCCATCCGTCCACTCGCTCGCGCCCGGCTCACTCTGCGGCGGCGAACGGTCGGTTAGACAGCAGGTCGAACAGATCGGGAAGCCATTCCCAAACTAGCGCGGCACGTTCCCAGCCGCAGTCAGGAGACGCCCATGAACGGTGGCGTCACGCAGCAAGGCATGTCGTCCTCCGGCGACTCGCTCCCAACAAGCCCGCGCATACACCTTCGTGCCCCTCGCAGGGCGTCTCGCATAGGACCGATCCTGCTCGGGTCGCTGGCCAGCCTGATCTTCGCGAGCAGCGCTCTCGGCGCGACCGCGACCGTGGACCTGGGCACGGCCGCGCCCTTCTCGGTCCTGGGCGGCTCGACGGTCACGAACACGGGCCCGACGACGATGTCCGGCGACCTGGGGCTGTACCCGGGTACGGCGGTGACCGGTGCGCCGCTCGTGCTCGGGCAGACCTACGTCAACGACCAGGTGGCGATCGAAGCCAAGAACTCGCTCACGACGGCATACACCGACGCCCAAGGGCGTCCGGCCAGCGGCTCGGCCGGAACCCAGCTCGCCGGTCAGGAATTCTCGGCCGGCGTCTATGACGCCAGCGAATCGCTGTTGCTGTCGTCGGGGAGCGTCACCCTCAACGCCGAAGGTGACCCCAACGCGGTGTTCATCTTCCAGATCGGCTCGACGCTGACCACCGCCGCGAACACCAGCGTCTCACTGGTGGGGGGCGCGCAGGCGTGCAACGTCTTCTGGGAGGTCGGCTCATCGGCGACGCTGGGTAGCGGCACCAGCTTCGTCGGCACGATCATGGCCGCCGACTCGATCACCGCCAACACCGGTGCCACGATCCAGGGCAGGCTGCTCGCGCAGACGGCCGCGGTGACCCTCGAAGAAAACACCATCACCACCGCCACCTGCGCTTCCAGCGCCGGCGAAAGCGGTGCTGGAAGCGAAACGACCACCGGCGACGAAACGACCGCCCCCGCAAAAACCCGCGCGGGCACCGCGGTCGGCGTTGCGGCCCCTCTGCCGATCGCCTCGCGCAGCACGGCCACGCACGAGAAGCGCAACAGCGCACTCAAGGCAGCCGCCCGTAAGGCGGCCGCACGCAAGGCAGCCGCTCGTAAGGCAGCCGCTCGTAAGGAGGCCGAACGCAAGGCAGCCGCACGCAAGGCAGCCGCACGTGAGGACACCGGCGGGCACTCACCCGCGCGGCCGGCGCTGCCGCATCGGACGGGATCATTCACCGGCTGAGCATCGGGCTGGTGGCTCTGTGTCTGCTCGGCATCACCGCCGGGCAGGCCAGCGCCACCGGACTTCCGGCAGACGTACAGGCGACGCAGGCGCTGGTGGTCTTGCGCACCGCCCACGCCGCGCATCAGGCACCCGTGGCCGGGTCCGCCCGCGTCGCACTCCTGTCCGCCACCACGCCGATCACCGGCGAGCCGACCACCCTGCCCGTGATCGGGCATGCGATCGGTCCCGGGGGGGTGCGGTGGCTGCACGTGATGCTCCCCGGTCGCCCTGACGGGTTGACCGGCTGGATCGCCCGACGGGGCACCCGCACGCTCACGACCGGCTGGCGGATCCTGGTCGACCTTGCCGCGCGGCGCGTGCGGGTCTACCGCGACGGGCGCACCGTGAGAACGTTTCAGGCGGTCGTCGGCAAGCCTTCGACACCCACGCCGATGGGCCAGTTCTTCGTCCAGGAGACGGTCCAGCTGGCCGCCGGCCAGGCGGACGGCCCATACGCCCTGGCGCTCAGCGCACGCTCGAACGTGCTCCAGGAATTCGAAGGGGGACCCGGCCAGATCGGGATCCACGGGCGCGACGGGCTCGGGGGCGTCCTGGGCAAGGCCGAATCGCATGGCTGCATTCGCCTCGCGACCCCCAGCATCGACTGGCTCGCCGCTCGCATCGGCCCCGGCACACCCGTGAAGATCTACGCGGGCGGCCCTCCACGCCGGCACGCCAATCGAATTGGCTAGGGTAGGCTCGCTGTTTGGCCTTCGCTAAGCAGATAGGCACTTCCTTGGTCTCAACCAACCAATTCAAGAACGGCAGCCACATCGACGTCGAGGGGACCGTCTTCAAGATCCTCGAGTTCCAGCACGTCAAGCCCGGCAAGGGAGGCGCCTTCGTGCGCACCAAGCTCAGACGCGCCTCCGACGGCAACGTCATCGACCGCACCTTCCGCGCCGGTGAGAAGTTCCGCGAGGTCCGCACCGAGGCCCGGCGCATGCAGTTTCTCTACGCAGACGGCAGCGACGCGCACTTCATGGACGTGGAGTCCTTTGAGCAGATCGCCATCCCTGAAAGCGTGCTGGCCGAGTCGCTGCGCTGGGCGCGGCCCAGCAGCGAGCTCGACGTGCTCTTCATCGACGATCAGCCCAGCGAGCTGCAGCTGCCCAGCTCTGTCGAGCTCGAGATCTCCCAGACCGATCCCGGCCTGCGCGGCGACTCCGTCTCCGGTCCCGGCAACAAGCCCGCGACGCTCGAGACAGGCGCCGTCATCCAGGTCCCGCTCTTCCTCGAACCCGGCCAGCGCATCCGCGTCGACACGCGTTCCGGCGAATACATCTCGCGGGCCTAGCCGATGCGCCGCACCGATCAGCGCCGCGCCGCCGTGATTGCGCTCTACCAGCACGATCTCACCGGCCGGCCGCTGGCGGATACGTTCAAATCGAACGACTCGATCTTCGTGCGTGCGCTCGCCCACGCCGCCGCCGACCGCTCCGAGGAGCTCGACGAGGTGATCGACGCCCACGCACACGGCTGGTCGGTCAGCCGCATCCAGCCGCTCGAGCGCAGCATCATGCGCGTCGCCCTGATCGAGATGCTCCACCCCGATGCCGCGCCCGGCGATGAGCCGATCCCGCCCGAGGGGGCCATTGATGAGGCCGTCGAGAGCGCCAAGCGCTTCTGCTCGGGCGAGGCGCCCGCCTTCGTCAACGGCGTGCTCGGTGCGGTGCTGCGCGAGGTGCGCGAGAATGCGGGCACGAGATGACCACCGTCGAGCGCCTTGACGATCTGATCAGCCGCCTCGAGCGGGCTGGCGAGCAGCTGCGCTCGGGGGAGCTCTCCACGGACGCCGCCGCCACGCTCGTCGAGGACTGCGCCACGCTCGCCAGCCAGGCCGCCGCCGAGCTCGAGCAGCTCAGCCGCGCGGAGGTGGCCCAGCCGCTCCCCGGTCAGGACGCCCTGCTCTAGTGCCAAGGCCGTGAAGGCTGGTTACCCGGAGGGCCTGCGGCTGCAGGTCGAGGAGTATCTCGCCGAGCTGCACTTCTCCGAAGAGCCGCTCACCGCGGGCCTGGACGAAGCGATGCGCTACTCGCTGCTCG
>CAJCIJ010000291.1 GCA_903970315.1 Actinomycetota bacterium | reverse complement strand
GTACATCGTGATCGTGAGCCCGAAGAAACGGCTGATTGTCGGCACCCGCCAAATGGTCGCAACGATCCCGGTCGGACACAAACCGGACACGTGGAGCAGTCCGCGTGACGGCAAACGCCCAGTAAAAACGGGACGCAGCAGAGATCCTTCGGGGCAGTCGCACCCGTTGGCGGTACTCCCCTAAAGGGCCTGCAAATGCGGGCCCTTTTTGTTTCTCAGGGTCGTCTCCGGCGATCGATTTTGCGGTGGCGCGCGCCTCATACGCCGCAAGCGACCGCGCGCGAGAGCAGCAGCTCGCGCTCGCGCTGGTTGTCACACAGGTCGGCCGCGCGCTCGAACTCCGCGCGTGCATCAGCGTGGCGTCCTAAGCGCACCAGGACGTCGCCTCGCACGCTGGGTAGCAGGTGATAGGCACGCAGCGCGGGCTCGTTGGCCAGCGAATCCACGGCCTGGAGGCCGGCCTCGGGACCGTAGGCCATCGTCACGGCGACAGCGCGGTTGAGCTCCACGACGGGGGAGCCCGTGAGTGCCGCCAGCGCATCGTAGAGCGCGACGATTCGCGGCCAGTCGGTCGCCGAGACGGTGCGGGCTTGTGCGTGGCACGCGGCGATCGCGGCCTGCAGCGTGTACGGACCCAGAGCGCCGCTGAGTTCTTCGGCGCGCTCCAGGCCGGCGAGACCGCGTTGCACGAGCAGATGGTCCCAGCGCGTGCGGTCCTGATCGGCGAGCAGCACCGGCTCCCCACGTGGTCCCACGCGCGCCCGCAAGCGTGAGGCCTGCAGCTCCATCAGCGCCAGCAGGCCTCCAACCTCGCCCTCACCGGGCATCAGCGCTGCCAGGATTCTTCCTAGCCGCAGGGCGTCCTCGCATAGAGCGGGGCGGGTCCAGTGCTCGCCGGCGGTCGCCGCGTAGCCCTCGTTGAACACCAGGTAGATCACCGCGAGCACCGCCGACAGACGCTGGGTCAACTCGTCGCGACCGGGCAGCTCGAACGGCACACGCGCCTCGGCGAGTGTGCGCTTGGCGCGAACGATGCGCTGCGCAACCGTGCCCTCGGAGACCAGAAACGCGCGCGCGATCTCTGGCGTTGACAGGCCACCAAGCAGACGCAGGGTTAACGCGACGCGCGCCTCCTGCGACAACACTGGATGGCATGTCATGAAGACCAAACGGAGGAGGTCGTCTGAAACGTCGTCGATGTCTGCAGCCAGGTCTGCGTGGTCGAGCTGCTGCAGGGTTTCCAGCTCGCGCCTCATCAGCTCCTGTTTGCGCTCGAGCGCGATGCGCCGGCGCAGAGCGTCGATACCCCGGCGCTTGGCGGTGGTCATAAGCCAGGCGCCCGGCTTGTCCGGGATCCCCGTCTGGGGCCACTGCTGAAGCGCAGCCACGAGCGCATCCTGAGCCAGATCCTCGGCCACCGCCACGTCTCGCACAATGCGAGTCAACCCGGCGATCAACCGGGCCGACTCGATGCGCCAGACGGCGTCGATTGCGCGATGGGTGGCCGACTCCGTCATGCCTAACTTGAGGCGCTCTGCTGGCGAAGTCGTTCGTTGGCCTCGCGCAACTCCGGCGTCAAATGCTCGCCGAAGTCGTCGGCCTCGAAGATCTGGCGCAGCTCGACCTCGACGCCGCCGCCGAACGGGGCTCGCTTGAGCCACTCGATCGCCTCCTCGCGCGAGGCGCACTGCCAGATCCAGTAGCCCGCGACGAGCTCCTTGGCCTCGGTGAAGGGACCGTCGATGACCGTGCGCTCGCTGCCGTCGAAGCGGACCTTTGCCCCCTTTGACGTGGGGTGCAGGCCCTCGCCGGCCAGCAGCACGCCTGATTTGACCAGCTCTTCGTTGTACTTCGTCATCGCCCCCAGGATCTCGGTGCTGGGCATCTCGCCCGCCTCGGACTCGGGGCTCCCGGGGACCAGAACCATAAAACGCATTTGTGCCTCCTTGTGGTGGATGGGTTGTATCTAGGAGCACGTCGAACGAGGACGACTGAAATCGACACGCTGGGGATTGTCTGCTTGTCGACGTGCGCCGTGGGCGTCACAATGACCGCCCAGCGCTCGGTCAAGCAAGTTCGCGGCGGATCGCGTCTCAGGAGACGCGTTCGTCGCGGACCTCGATCATTGTGTGGCCGACAGACGGTCGAGCTGTGCGGCGCTCAGCTCCAGCGTGGCGGCCGGCAGAATCTCCTCTAGCTGCCGCGGATTGCGCGCGCTGGCGATCGGTGCGACCACGCGCGGCTGGGCAAGTAGCCACGCCAGCGCGACTGCCGCCACGGTCGTTCCGTGAGCCGCCGCGACCTCGTCGAGGGCTTCGAGCACGGCCGCGCCGCCCTTGTCGAGATATGTGCGCGCGGACTCAGCGCGCGGAGAATCGGCTTCACCGCCGTCCGGCCGGTACTTGCCGGTCAAAAACCCACTGGCGAGGGCGAAGTAGGGGAGCACGGCCAGCCCCCAGCTCTCGGCGACGGGTAGCAGTGAGCGCTCGAACTCCCGCTCGACCAAGTTGTAGTGCGGCTGTAGGACTGTGAACCGGGCGAGCCCCAGCTCGCGTTGGAGCTGCAGTGCCGCCGTGAGCCGCTCCGGCGTGTAGTTGGAGGCGCCGAGGTACCGTACGAGGCCCGCTTGCACGAGTGAATCGAGGGCGCGCAGCGACTCCTCCAGCGGCGTATCCACGTCGTCGAAATGCGCGTAGTAGAGGTCAATGCGGTCGGTCTGAAGGCGCTCCAGCGACGCGTGCGCCTCGCGCTCGATCGTGTCCGCCCGCAAGTTGCGGAGTGCTCCCTGGCCACCGCCGACCTTCGTGGCGAGGACGATCTGCTCGCGGCTGCCGCGGTCAGTCAGCCAGCGCCCAATGATCGTCTCCGAGCGGCCATGCTCGACGAGGTAGGAGTTTGCGGTGTCGATGAAGTTGCCGTTCGCCGCCCTGTACGCGTCCAGGACGGCATGCGACTGCGCCTCGTCGGCGGTCCAGCCGAACACGTTGCCACCAAGGCAGATGGGAAAGACGTCAAGGTTGGTGCTTCCAAGGGTGACCATGTCGTCTCACGCTACCCGTTGCCGCCGCACAGCGACCTGCCGTCAAGGCGTATACCGCGGCGACGCGGTTAGCCTCGACGAGATCCACGCCGCGCCCACGTAAATGGCGCCTGACTGTGCTAGCGCCCCTGCCGGAACGGCCGTGGCGGGCTCCTGGCCCCGCTGGACCCATCAGTAGAGCAATCAGACCCTTGAACTGGCTTGGATCGTCACCGGGACGCCCGGGTCGATGTGGGCCGCCAGCCAGTCGATGCTTGGGGTGGCCATCCGGACGCATCCGTGTGATTCGGCGGCGCCAAGCGTGCCGCCCAGGTTTTCGACGCCGTGGATCGCGATCTGGCCCGGCCCGCCTTCATAGGTCTGCAGGACATCTGAGCGCGCACTCAGGGCGAGGGCGACAGGCCCGCCCGGATGTCCGGAGGGCAACTGCACCGACTCTTCCACAAAGAAACGTCCCGTTGGGGTCGGCGTCGAGGGCTTGCCGACGACGACCTGGAAGGTTTTGACCGTCCGGCCATAGTGGTAAACGATCACTTCGCGACCGGCAAGATCGACCACGATGTGCCAGTGCGTCATAAGCTCGCTGGTTGCGCTCTGTGTGATCCAGCCAACCGATCCGTTGGGACGACCCGGGAGCATCACCCGCAGCCACGTCGCCCCGCTGGCGCTCGTTGAACTCCCGATTACTGGCAGCGTGGTCCGCACTCCCGTAATCGGCCTGTCAGCGGCCACCATGGCAACCGCAGGAGACTGTGCTTCGGGGGCACGATGTGCGCGGTGCGCGCCTAGCAGGACAGCCAACCGCTGGACAGGTTGTACTCGATCCCGATTGGCGAGCACGCTCGGGGCGAACGTAACGCCCAGGAGGAGCGCCACACCGATGGCGGTGAGCAGTTGTCGCGGGGCGCGGCCACCGACGCCAATCCCGCGCTCGCTCCCAGTCCGGGCGCGAGGCGTCGGAATCGGAATCGACGTTTGCGGTGGTCTCCCATGCACGCTAGGCGAGCTTCTCAATAGTCACCGAGGCGTTCGTGCTGGCCCTCGTTCCCCCGATCGGCGTCGCCAGCCCGATCGCAGCGCTGGAGGTCGCGTTTCTGACTGTCAGAACGTCGCCGGCGGACACCGTGACGATGGCCTGCCCAGTGTTCTGCTGGGTGCCGGCGCCGGAGCCGTAGACCGTGCCAGGCACGAGCGTTTCGTTGTCGAACAGCGCGATCTGGTTGGGCCCGGTCCCTGAAAGCGAGAACGTGACCTGGTAGGTACCCGCGTTCACCAGTGTGATTCCCGAGGCGCCCGGCACATGGGTGATTCCGGAGGTAATCGCGCCATTCGAATCGAACGTGACGGAAGCTTCCAGCGGTACGGTCTCCGCGGCGAGGTTGTAAATGTAGGCGTATTGCGAGAGTCCATTCGTACCAGTGGGCCCGGTTGCACCTGCTGGCCCCGTGTCGCCGGCCACGCCTGTCGATCCCGAAGCTCCGGCCGCGCCAGCTGGGCCGGTAGCACCGGTGGCACCGCTGGCACCTGCCGGGCCTGTGGATCCAGAAGCTCCGACGGCTCCGGGCGTGCCGCTGGCACCTGTGGCACCGACAGCACCCGTGGCACCGATGGCCCCCGTGGGGCCAGTTGATCCGTTCGAGCCGGCTGAACCGGTGGCACCCACGGCACCGGTAGATCCGACAGCGCCGGCAGGGCCTGTTTGACCGGTCGCGCCGACCGTGCCGCCGGCACCAGTCGGGCCGGTGGACCCGTTGGCGCCCGCCGGGCCGGTCGAGCCGGTCGTCCCCGCAAAACCTGTGGAACCGGTCGCTCCGTTGGCACCAGCGGAGCCCGTTGAGCCGGTGCTACCTGTTGAGCCTGTTGCGCCGGTAGGGCCCGCGACTCCTGTGACGCCGGCCGGCCCGATCGTGCCGGCTGAGCCAGCGACTCCGGGAAGGCCTGTTGGCCCGGTCGCGCCGGTCGGGCCAACCACTCCGGTGACCCCTGTCGGCCCAGCCGTGCCGGCTGAGCCTGGCGTCCCCGAGCCACCAGTTGCGCCGGTGGCCCCTGTCACACCGATGCCGGCTGGACCCTGGGCCCCGGTTGTCCCAACGGCGCCTGCTTTACCGGTGAAGCCGCGTAGGTCCCGACGAGCTCGCTTGGCCGCCCGGCAGGTCGGCGCAGTCGGGCGAGCGCAACTCGAGGAGCGAGCGTGGAAACTTCCCGTGAATGCCGCGGGGCCGCAGGGAGAAAGGGGGTGGGGCGAGCAGGCCGCGCCGGCGCTTGCCGCCATCGTGAGCGCGGCCAGGGCGCTGGCCGCGAACACGACCAAACGAGAGGCTGGTGGGATTGACATGAGGCTGAGCTGCCTTCCTGGCTCCAGTCCGGGGCTGCCGGTCTGCGAAGCACTATCGAGGATTGGAGCGGGGGCGAGGCGCAGTGCGGTCAGCTACGAGGCCGATCGGGAACATCGAGCCTCCGTCGGCAGCTACATCGGCAGGGCGAGCTCATTACCGGAGGATTGTGCCCGGAGGCCGGACACAGTCGTCGTTACACCCCGATCAGACCGGCCGGGCCACGCGGGCATCCGCTGCGCTGCAGCCGTGTCCCAGCCGCCCAGACTGGGCGTATCAGCGCAGCGCCGCCGGCGGCGCAGACGTGCAACCGGGGTCCGGATCGGTTGATGTAATGCCAGGCACATGGCTGCACCGCCAGAACTTCGCCGCCTGCACTGGAGCCTGCTCGGTGCATCGCTTTGCGCGGCGACCCTCCTAGCTGCCTGCGGCGGCAGCGGCACCTCAACCGCCACCAGCGCGAAAGCCTTCCTCGCAAGTGCAGACCACGTCTGCAGCGTCTACCACAACAAGGCCCACACGCTGGCCCCGCCACTTGGCTTTAATGGGGTCGCTGAACTCGTGCAGAAGCAGCAAGCTCTCCGCGAAGGGGAGCTCTCCGGGCTGCGCGCCGTGGCAGCTCCGCTTGCCATGCGTGTTCGGTATGCGCGATATCTCTCCGCTATGCGGTCCTTCGACGAACTCAGCGGCACAATCGTCAACAAAGGCGCCGCAAAGCTTCTGGCGCTCGCACGCAGCCACCCCACCAGCAAGAGCCAGCGCGAATTTGCGCTGGCAAGGATTCGCGCGTTCGCGCGCAGGCGCAACCATCGGGCGCCGTCCCGCTCAGCGGCCCAGCGGGCCACCGTCGGTCGCATAACAGGGATCGAGAGGAGCCTCAACAGCGAGGCTCAGGCGCTCGGCTTAGGAGAATGCGCCAAGAACCTCCAAGGCTGAACCAACCCGGGGTCCGAGACTCGTCGATGCCCAGGCTCCGGGTGTTCACTGTTCGT
>CAJCIJ010000290.1 GCA_903970315.1 Actinomycetota bacterium | reverse complement strand
GCGCGCCGCGCCCAGTGGGAGCCTTGGAGCGGGCGTCGCCGCTGCGCGCGTCAGAACGGGAGCGTGACCACTTCGGCGCCGGCATCGCTGCCATCGACCTCCAGTGTGGCTCCCGGTTCGACCTCCCGGCGCACCATGCCCAGGCCGATCGGGCCCCTGGCCTCTGACGACACAGAGCTCGTCAACGAGCCGACCGCACGCTCGTCCAGAACCAGCTGGGCTCCGGCGGGCACGGGCTCGGTCAGCCTCAAACCCCGTAGGTGCCGGTTGGGCTTGCCCCGGTAGTAGAGGCGCGCCACCGTCTCCTGGCCGACGTAACAGCCCTTGGTGAAGCTCACCGCACGCTCGTTGATGCCGGCCTCCTGGGGGATTGTGGTGTCGTCCATGTCGACCCCGTAGCGCGGAATGCCGCGCTCCACGCGAAGTACCTCTGCGTCGGCTTCGTCCACAGGGTGCGCTCCTGCCGCCACCAGCGCCTCCCAGACGACGTCGGCGTCCGCGGCGGCTAGGAGAACGTCGGCGCCGTCCTCGGTCCCGATCACCCGCACCTGCCGGCCGGCGATCGCTGCGGCGACGTGGGCGTGCTCGGCGGTGGGGACCCATGAGTCCTCCGTCGCGGCCACCGAGGCCTCGCTTTGGTCGGCCCCCGAGGCGTCGCTGGCGTCGCCCGCCGAGGAGGGGTTGTGGGTGCTCGCATTTGCGATGGCCGCGCGCGCGCGCGTGCCATGCAGTTTGAATAGACCACACTCCACGGTCCGCTTGTGCAAATCGACGTCGTAACCGAGCTTGAAGCGGCGGATCATGTCGAACAGCGCCTGCAGCGCAACCCGCTCGGTGTCAAGCAGGACCTCGGTGGCGGTGGCCAGCACGCGAACGTCGCCCAGCATCTTGCCCTTGTGGGTCAGGAAGGCCGCATAACAGCCCTGGCCGTCGGTGAGGCTTGCGACCTCGTTGGTCAACTGGCCATTGAGGAACTCCAACGATTGCGAGCCCGTGAGCGCAAGCTTGCCGCGCTCTGAGCGGTCCACAATGCCGCAGCCGTCGCGCAGCGCCGCGTAGGCCGTTTCCGAGGCCGCGGATGGGCCCCGTTCGGCGGCCGTACCGGCGAGCTGTGTCGGGGCGCTCACGTTTCGAGCATAGCCACGCCCGCGGTGTCGGTAGGCTTGGCGTGACATGGGCCTCGCCGACACCTTTCAGGGCGTGCTGGACTCCCTGCCGGACGACTGGACCGACCTGGAGTTCGACCTGCGGATCGCTGACGAGTCGCGCTACGTTGACGCCGCCAGCCTGCTTGTGACGTGCAACGCCCAGCCGTACTCGCGCCACGACTGGCACTGGCACCTGCTTGTGGCCCACCGCTTCGGGCACGCCGCGGCGCCGCAAGCGGTCCACTGCGCCCTGCGCCTGCTCGACGAAGCGGGGATCGCAGGCGAGCTTGTGCTGCGCGAGCTTCGCTCCGGCCGCGTCGAGGTCACGCAGATGTGGGGTCGCCCGCAGTCGGTGCGCGACGAGATGGCGCGGGTGCGGGCGCAGTAGCGCCCACCGGGACAGCGACAAGCGAGGCGTTTTCGACGCGCGGCGGAGGCTCGCCGGGCTCATAGCGGGCCAGCGCAAGACGGATGACCACCCCGTGGCAGACCACCAGCGCGGGCGTCGGGCCCGCTGCGATCTCCTCCAGCACCTCACAGACCCGTTGAGTCTGGGCGGCGAACGTCTCGCCACCGGGGAAGCCGAAGTCAGGGTCAAGCGCCAGAAACCGCTGGAACTGCTCGGGCGCCTCTGCCTGGACGTCGACAAACGTGCGATCGGTCCAGTCACCGGCATCGGTCTCCATCAGGCGCGCGTCCTCGCGGGGTGTCATCCCCAGACGTGCGGCGACGATGTCGGCGGTCTGGCGCGCGCGCAGCAAAGGGCTTGACCAGAGCTCGGCGAACGGGCTCATGGCGGCTGCCTGCTCGGCCAGTGTGCCCGCCTGGGCCACGCCTTCGTCGTCCAGTGGCACCGGCAGCTGTCCCTGGAAGCGCCGCTCGTGGTTGTAGGCCGTGCGTCCGTGCCTGGCCAGGTAGACGCCTTTTCCCCGCTGCGCCAGCGGGGGCGTGGGCGTCGGCTGTGGCGGCGACTGCGTGCTCACCGCCGCACGGGCTCGTTGGCAAGCGCGGCGTCAAACGTGATGGGTATGCGGGGCGGCTGTGCCACGATCCCGAACTTCGCCTCCCACTGGGCCCAGCGGCGCAACTCGGTGCTGTCAAGTTCCTCCACGCCCCCACGGGGGCCCGCGAAGGCGCCGTGCAGCGCCGCGAGCTGTTCGTCCAAGGAACTGCGTTGCAGGCCGGGCACCTCGGCGAGCATGTCCTTGACCGCCGTCTGCGGTTGGCGCACCGTCAGTTCATAGCCGCGGCGGATGGCGTCGACCACGTGGCGTACGAGCTTCCTGTGCTCGGTCAGCTCGGCGCGGGTCACGCACACCACCAGCTCCGGGTAGGCCGGGGCGCCGTATTCGTCGACGCGAAACTCGCGCACTCCAGGCAGCTGCCGGGTGAGCGCCACGCCCTCGACGTCCCAGAAGGCGGTGACGGCGTCGACGCGGTGGGCAAGCATGCTGGGCACGGCCTGGAAGCCGATGTTGACGCGGTGAAGGGCCTTGGGGTTGCCTCCGTCGCCGGCCACCACGGAGTCAAGGACCGCTTCGTCGGATGCCACGCCGGTGATCCCCACCGTCTTGCCTTCCAGTGCGCGCGGGCTGGCGATCGACGGCTGCGCGATGACGGCCGCCAACGGGCGCTCGACGATGGGCAGCACGCCGACCAGTTCGTCGCCTTCTGCGTCGGCGATGGCCAGGTCGTGGATGTCCACCACGGCAAAGCTCACACGCCCTGCCAGCAGCAGCTTCACGGCGTCCGTCGAGGCCGAGGGCTGCTCGACGTCGATATGCACCCCCTCGGCGCGGTCAAAGCCCTGGTGCACGGCAGCGTAGATGCCCGCGTGCACGCCGTTTGGGGTGAAGTCCAGCATCAGCGTGGCTGTGGGGGCGCCGGCCGAGGTGCCGCCGCAGCTGGCCACCGCCATCGCTGCGGAAACGACGACGACGCTGGTTACAAGGGCCTGCGAGCGGCTTGCCCGACGGCGGTTGGCGGTGAGGCCGCGAGCCCCGCTTGGTGGCTGTCGGGTGGCGCGCATGTGGGCGCGATGATTGCGCAACGGAGCCCGGCGCGACGCCCCGGCGCACGCCGGCCTGCTCGGCGCTGGACCGCCGGCCGGGACGTAGCGGCTGAGTCCTAGGCGCGGGTTATCATCTGCTCTGCACCTGGCGCCGCTGCGACAGCACAGCGCGCCTATAACCCTGGAGGACACGCAAGCATGAGCGCCGAGAAGCCACCCATCACGACCACCGACTCGGGCATCCCAGCGAGCAGCGACGAGTTCTCGCTGACCGCGGGCCCGGGTGGGCCGACGGTGTTGCACGACCACTACCTGGTCCAGAAGATGCAGCACTTCAACCGCGAGCGTGTGCCCGAGCGCGTGGTGCACGCCAAGGGTGGCGGCGCTCACGGCTTCTTCGAGGTGACCGCCGATTTGACCCAGTACACCAAGGCGAGCTTCCTGGGCCAGGTCGGCAAACGTACCCCCGCGTTCGTGCGCTTTTCCACGGTGGCGGGCGAGCAGGGACACCCGGACACCGTCCGCGACCCCCGCGGATTCGCCCTGAAGCTCTACACCGACGAGGGCAACTTCGACCTGGTTGGCAACAACACGCCGGTGTTCTTCATCCGCGACGCGTCGAAGTTCTCGGACTTCATCCACTCCCAGAAGCGGATGCCGGAATCGGGCCTGCGCTCAAACGAGATGCAGTGGGACTTCTGGACGCTCTCGCCCGAGAGCGCTCACCAGGTCACGATCCTGATGTCCGATCGCGGCACCCCGCGCACCTGGCGCCACATGCACGGTTTCGGCAGCCACACGTTCTCCTGGATCAACTCCGACGGTCGCTGTTTCTGGGTCAAGTACCACCTCAAGACCGTTCAGGGGATCGAGTGCTTCAGCGAATCCGAAGCGGCCGCGATGGCCGCCGAGGACGCCGACTTTCACCGTCGCGACCTGTATGACTCGATCGCGGCCGGCGAGGCCGCTGAATGGCGCGTGGAGATGCAGATCATGCCCTTCGAGGACGCTGCCGACTACCGCTTCAACCCGTTTGACCTGACCAAGGTGTGGCCGCATTCCGACTACCCGCAGATCGAGGTCGGCCGCCTGGTGCTCGATCGCAACCCGGAGAACTTCTTTGCCGAGGTCGAGCAGGCTGGCTTCTCGCCGGCCAACCTGGTGCCAGGAACGGGCCTTAGCCCGGACAAGATGCTGATGGGCCGCGTGTTCTCCTACCACGACACGCATCTGCACCGCATTGGCGCCAACTACGAGCAGCTGCCGATCAACTCGCCCAAGGTCCCCGTGCACTCCTACAACCAGGACGCCGCCATGGCCTACCACCACTCCGGCACGCAGCCCGTCTATGCGCCCAACTCGCGCGGCGGGCCGCAGGCCGATCCGGCGCGCGGCGCCGATCTGCCGTGGTCAGTGGCCGGGGGCGAGCTTGGCCGCTACGCCTACGACAAGCACGCCGAGGATGACGATTTCGGTCAGGCCGGGGCGCTGTACCGCGATGTCATGACCGACGGCGAGCGCCAGGCCCTGGTGTCGAACATCGCAAGCCACGCAAGCGCGGGAGTGTCGGCCGAGATGCAGCAGCGCGTGCTGCACTACTGGAGCAGTGTCGACGCCGACCTGGGCGCGCGTGTGGCGCAGGCGCTGGGGCTGGCAGGCGCGACCAACGGCGCAGCTGCGACCGCAGCTACAGCCGGCACGGTCGCCTGAGGACACAGGCGGCGTGCGGCCTGGCCCGGTCGGTCGGGCCGCGCCGGCGGCGTGGCGCGTGCGCCGGCCGAGGCCGTTGCGGCCCCCGGTCGTAGACTGGTAGCGATGCCGCGGCGCGTCACGTACTCGCGCAACCTGACGCTCTCGCTGTCGCGGACGTGTCAGTGCTACTGCAAGTACTGCTCGTTTGCCACGCGCAAGGCTCACCTGCACACCCCCGAGGAGGTCCAGGCGCTGCTTGACCGCGCCGCCGGTGCTGGCATCAAGGAGCTTCTCGTGCTCACCGGCGAGCACCCCGAGATAAACGCCGAGGTCGCGGCACGCCTGTCTCAGTACGGCCACGCGGACTTCACCGCCTACGTTGTGTGGACGTGCGAACGAGCGCTTGAGAGGGGGCTTCTGCCGCACACCAACCTGGGCGTGCTCTCGCGTACCGACCTTGCGCGCCTGCGCGAGGTGACCGCCTCGCAGGGGCTGATGCTCGAGTCGGTGTCGGAGCGGCTCATGCAGACAGTGCATGCGGGCTCGCCAACCAAGCACCCGGCGCGGCGTCTGGAGACGATCGAGGCTGCGGGCGAGCTTGCGATCCCGTTCACCTCGGGCATCCTCGTGGGCATCGGCGAGAGCGAGGACGAGCGGATGGCATCGCTTGCGGCTCTGGCCGACGTTCACGCGCGTCACGGCCACATCCAGGAGCTGATCCTCCAGAACTTCGTGCCGCACCCGCGCTACTACGACCGCGACGTGGGCGAGATGGCCGACCTGGCGGCGCAGGAGTACTGGCGCACGGGCCTCAGCGGCGCACCGGCACCGCAGGGGACCGAGCCTGCGAGGCGGGACGGCGAACGGGCGGCTGCTGCGGGCGATCCTGCTGCCGGCGACCCCGGGACGCAGGCCGACGCAGCGGCGACTGGGCCCTCGCCGCCGTGGGCGTGCGCGGTGACCGTTGCGGACATGAAGCGCCTGATCGCCGAGACCCGCAGGCTGATGCCCGACGTTGGCATCCAGATTCCACCAAACCTCGCAGACTGGTGGCCGGAGCTGGTGGCCGCCGGGGCCACCGATTTGGGTGGCCTGTCGGCAAACGGCGATCACATCTCGCCCGAGCACCCCTTCCCGAGCCCCCACCGCGTTGGCAAGCGACTGCAAGCCGACGGCTTTGCGCTCACCGAGCGGCTGTGCGTCTACCCGCGTTACACCGACTCGCAGTGGCTGGCTCCGGCTGTCCTTGACGTGATCCGCGAGCGCTACTGGAGCTTCATACCCAGGCACGGCTCGGGCCGCGACAACGCCCCCTTTGTCATCGACGGCGAGCTCGTCGGCCCGGCGCTCGCAAAGGCCCGCGAGGGCGCGTGGTTGAGCTCCGAGGAGCTCACGGCGCTGTTCGCCGAGACCCGTCCAGCGGCGATCGAGGAGATCCGCGAGGCCGCCGACGAGTTGCGCGCAGACGTTGCGGGCGACGTGGTCACGTTCGTGGTCAACCGCAACATCAACGTCTCCAACGTGTGCACCGTGGGGTGCGCCTTCTGTGGCTTTGGCCAGGGCAAGCGGTCCCCGGAGGCCTACGAACACGACGAGGCCGAGCTGCGCGATCGGGTGGTCGAGGCGATCCAGTACGGCGCCACGGAGGTGTGCATGCAGTCGGGCATCCATCCCGATTGGACCCTGGATGACTACCTGTACTGGCTTACAGTGGTCAAGACGGCCGCGGCGGAGGCGGGGTCCCACGTGCACCTGCACGCCTACAGCCCGATGGAGATTGCGCACATGTGCGACATCTCGGGGCTGCCCCCCGGCGAGGTCTTTGCGCGCCTGCGCGACGCCGGGCTTGATTCCACCCCGGGGACCGCCGCCGAGGTGCTCCACGACGGGGTGCGCGAGCGCATCAGCCCCAACAAGCTGCCCGTGGCCCGCTGGGTGGAGATCATCGAAGCGTCACATGAGGCCGGGCTGCACTCGACGGCCACCGTGATGTTCGGCCACATCGAGGAGCCGTGGGAGCTTGCCGAGCACATGCGCGTGGTGCGCGAGCTGCAAGAGCGCACCGAGGGGATCACGGAGTTTGTGCCCCTCTCGTTCATCCCCTTCCAGACGAAGCTGGGACGCACGCACGGGGTGCAGGAGATCTCGCGCGAGGAGAACCTCAAGCACACCGCCGTGTTCCGGCTGGCGCTGGGGCGCTCGATCACAAACGTGCAGGCCTCCTGGGTGAAGATGGGTGTGGACGCCGCCACGGAGTCGCTGCGATGGGGCGTCAACGACCTTGGGGGCACGCTCATGGAGGAGTCCATCAGCCGCATGGCCGGCTCCTACCACGGCACGCGCCTTGACCCCGAGCAGCTCGTGGACGCCGCCCACCGTGCCGGCCGCCCCGCAGCCGAGCGCACCACGCTTTACGAGATCCGGCGCCACCACCCGGTAACCAGCGCCGAGCCCGCCGGCGCGTTGGCCTGACCGGGCGCGCGTAGGATGGACGACGTGCGACACGGTCACATCGACGTCGGCGGCATCCGCTCGCCTCTAATCGAAGCCGGCCCCCAGGACGCCACCGAGGCTGTCGTGTTCGTGCACGGCAACCCCGGCTCCGGCACCGACTTCCGCGATCTCGTGCTCGCCGTGGGCGAGCACGGCAGGGCGATTGCATTCGACATGCCCGGCTTTGGCCAGGCCGACAAGCCTCGTGACTTCGTCTACCACGTGGCCTCCTACGCCGAGTTCATCGAGGGTGCGCGCAAACAGCTGGGGATCGAGCGCGTGCACCTGGTGCTGCACGATTTCGGCGGGCCCTTCGGGATGGTTTGGGGTGTCTCACACCCCGACGCCTGGG
>CAJCIJ010000289.1 GCA_903970315.1 Actinomycetota bacterium | reverse complement strand
CGTATACGCCACCAACGCCGAGCGGCCGCTGCCCCACCGTGCCACTGTGGCGCTGGTGGACGCAGGCACCCCCGCCGCATCGGCGTTGCGCAAGGGCGACACGCTCCTGGCGGTTGACGGGCGCACGGTTACCTTCCACGGGGAAAAGGCCAGTTTCTCAGCTGCCGTCGGGGCAGACCGCTGTGCGGGCACAGCGACCGAAGGCTGCCGCGGCACCGCCCCGGTCGTGATGACCGTGTTGCGCAACGGCCGCCGCATCCAGGTTTCGGCCTATCCGCGTTACAACGCCAAGCTGAAGCGGATGCTCGTCGGCTTCACCTACCAACAGGCGTTGGCCAACGACACCGTCGCCCAAGCTGCCGGCGACAGCATCGACGAGATGGGTCATATCACGAGCAGGACCGTGTCGCGCGTGGGCCAGATCTTCACCAGCGAACACGCCCGCAAGGAAGTGCACACGATCGTCGCCGTGTCCAAGCTGACCAGCGAAGCTTTCAGCTTCAACGCAGCCTCGGCGCTGTTCATCCTGGCGCTGTTGTCGCTCTGGCTGGCGATCTTCAACCTGTTCCCGTTCCTGCCGCTGGACGGCGGACACATCTTCTGGGCGCTTGCCGAGAAGGTGCGCCGACGCCCAATCCCCTTCGCCGTCATGGAACGGGCCAGCATCGTCGGCATCATGCTCGTCGGCATCGTCTTTGCCATCGGCCTGTCAAACGACATCCACTCGCTGACCAACGGCAGCCTGACGCTGCACCGGTAGCGGCGCGGCGCCGTACAATTCCCCTGGATGGCCTCCGAGAAACAGATCCACGTCGGCTCGGTGCCGATCGGCGGCGGCGCGCCCGTCGCTGTGCAGACGATGACCAAGACCGAGACCGCCAACGTCGCGGCGACGGTCGACCAGATCCTCAAGGTCGCCGAGGCCGGCGCCGACATCGTGCGCCTGGCGGTCCCACGCGACAAGGACGCCGCGGCGCTGCCGGAGATCATCGAGCGCTCGCCGATCCCGATCATCGCCGACATCCACTTCAACCACACGCTCGCGCTGAAGTCGATCCAGGCCGGCGCCCACTGTGTGCGGCTGAACCCCGGCAACATCGGCGGGCCCGAGAAGGTGGCCGAGGTCGTGGAGCTGGCCAAGCGCACCGGCACACCCCTACGCGTGGGTGTCAACTCCGGCTCGCTGCCAAAGCATCTGCTGGAGCTCGAGTTCTCAGACCCCGTCGAGGCGCTCGTGGCGGCTGCCGTGGAGACCGTCGAACTGATGGAGCGGCTGGACTTCTACAACTTCAAGGTGTCCATGAAGTCCACGTCGGTGCCGAACACGATCGCCTCAAACCGCAAGCTTGCGCAGCGCATCCCCTATCCGCTGCACCTGGGGATCACCGAGGCCGGCACCAAGTGGTCCGGTTCGCTGAAGTCCGCTGTCGGCCTGGGCACGCTGCTGGCCGACAACATCGGCGACACCATCCGGATCTCGCTGTCGACCTTCCACGCCGAGGAGGAGGTCAAGGTCGCCTGGGAGATCCTCAAGGCGCTGAAGCTGCGCGAGCGCGGCCCCGTGCTGATCGCCTGCCCCACGTGCGGGCGCCTTCAGTTCGACATGGACACGGTCGTCGCCGAAGTCGAGGAGCGGCTGCGCGCCTATGAGGACCCGATCGAGGTCTCCGTGCTCGGCTGCGCCGTCAACGGGATCGGCGAGGCCCGCCACGCGGACTTCGGCATCACCGGCGCCAAGGACATGGGAATGATCTACTCCAAGGGCGAGCCGTTGAAGAAGGTCCCCACCGAGGCGCTCGTGGACGAGCTCTTCAAGGAGATCGACCGCTACTACGCCGCCGGCAAGACCGTGCAGCGCGACGAGGAAGCCGCCGCCGAGGCGCGCGAGTGGCTGGCCGCAAACGAGGACACCACTGCCATGACCCCCGAGCGCATCGCCGCCCTGGAGGCGGCAGCGGCGCACGAGGACGCCGCTGCCGAGGAGGTGCTGGACTCGATGCTCGCCGCCACGGCCGCCGGTGCCAACGAGGGGCCCGTGCAGGCCGAACCGGCGGCGCAGGCTGTCCAGGCCGCTGCCGTCCAGCAGCCGGCCGTACAGCAGCCGGCCGTACAGGGACCTGCCGTACAGGTGGCCGGCCGGCGGTTCAGCAGGCGCTGAACCGCTCGGCGACCTTCGCCCAGTCCACCGTGTTCCACCACGCGTCGATGTAGTCAGGGCGGCGGTTCTGGTAGTGCAGGTAGTAGGCGTGCTCCCACACGTCCACGCCCAACAGCGGCGTCTTGCCGTCCGTCAACGGGCTGTCCTGGTTTGGCGTGGAGACGACCGCAAGCCCGGAGCCGTCGTGCACCAGCCACGCCCAGCCTGAGCCGAACTGGCCCACGCCCGCGGCCTTGACCTTGCCCTTGAAGTCGTCAAAGGAGCCAAACGCGGCGTCGATCGCGCTCGAAAGCGCGCCGTCGGGCTCGCCGCCGGCACCCGGCGCCATGCTCTCCCAAAAGAGGGTGTGGTTGTAGTGGCCGCCGGCGTTGTTCTTGACCTTGGCCCGCACCCCGTCGGGTAGGTCGGCGAGGCTCGTCAGAACGTCCTCAACGGCCGCATCGGCCAGTGAGGTGCCCTCCAGGCCGGCGTTGGCATTGTCCACGTAGGCCTGGTGGTGCTTGTCGTGGTGAACTTCCATCGTCTTGGTGTCTATGTAGGGCTCAAGCGCGTCGTATGCGTAGGGGAGAGGGGGCAGTGTGTAGGCCATCTCGGTCTCCTTCTAGTTGGTCATCTCTCGGGTTTATGCGTGCGCGGTTGTTCTATCAGAGCGCCATCGCCGCGCCGACGGAGTGTCATTGGCGCACAGACCGAATGGCGCCGCGGCGCACGCGGCGCGTAGGCTT
>CAJCIJ010000288.1 GCA_903970315.1 Actinomycetota bacterium | reverse complement strand
GGGCAACCTGCAGCCCACCGACCCAATCTCCCGTGGCCCCGTACTTGAACGCATGTGGCCCAGCGGCGTTGGTGGCGACGTTTCCCCCGATCCGCGACTGCTCGGCGGCGCCGGGGTCCGGCGCGAACATGAGCCCGTTCTCGCGCGCCAGTCGCGCCACGTGCGCGGTGCTCACGCCCGCTTGGACGTGCATGTGCCGGCGCTCGGGCTCCAGCGCAATCACCCTGCCCATCCGCTCGACGCTCACGACCACGCCCCCGTCCACGGGCACTGCCCCGCCGGCGAGCCCAGTGCCACCGGCGCGCGGGACAACCGCCACGCCGTTGTCATAACACCAGCGCATCACCGCTGCGACCGCTTCAGCGTCAGCTGGGCAGACGACTGCGTCGGGCGTGCCCCGCAGCCCCCGTTGGATGGAGGCATCGTGGGTGTAGGGACGGCTGTGTTGCTCGTCAAGCACGCTCGCCGAGCCCACCACGCGCGCGAGGTCTCGCTGCAGGCTCAAGTTGCCGACCGAGGCCACAGGGGGATGTTGGCAGAGGGCCGTCCGAGGTCGCGCGTAGGTTCAGTGCGTGTCCATGCACGCACGGCAGGCAACCGCGAACAATGCGGGCGTGATCTCGCCCAGGGCGGGCGTCGGCGTGCCCGCAGCGGAGCGCGCAGCGGCTGCCGACAGCATCACCCTGGCCGACAATCTGCCGGTGCTGTCGCGGTTCGCCGGCGAGCAGTTCCAGCTCATCTACATGGACCCGCCCTTCAACACGGGGCAGCGTCAGGTACGTCGCCGCCTTGAGGTCGTGCGCGACGCCGACGGTGATCGCACGGGGTTCGGAGGTGCCCGCTACAGGACCCGTGTGCTCGGGCAGTCCGGTTACGCGGACTCCTTCTCGGACTACCTCGCGTTTCTGGCGCCCCGTCTGAGTGAGGCGCACAGGGTGCTGAAAGCCACAGGCACCCTGTACTTCCACATCGACTACCGCGAGGCGCACTACTGCAAGCTGCTGCTGGATGAGATCTTTGGGCGCGAGTGTTTTCTGAACGAGCTCATCTGGGCATATGACTACGGGGCACGGGCCAAGCGGCGCTGGCCGGCCAAGCACGACACGATCCTGGTCTACGTAAAGGACCCGGCGAACTACCACTTCGACTCCGAGGCCGTGGACCGCGAGCCCTACATGGCGCCGGGCTTGGTGACGGCCGAGAAGGCCGCGCGCGGCAAGCTCCCCACCGACGTGTGGTGGCACACGATCGTCTCGCCCACAGGCAGGGAGAAGACGGGCTACCCGACCCAGAAGCCCGAGGGCATAGTGCGCCGCATGGTTCAGGCATCCACCCGCCCTGGGGACTGGTGTCTTGACTGCTTTGCCGGCAGCGGGACGTTGGGGGCGGTAGCGCGGTCGCTGGACCGTAGGTACGTCCTGATCGACTCCAACCCCGACGCGGTCTCGGTCATGCGACTGCGGCTGCCCGAAGCGCGCGTGCTGGACGGCGACGGGCGCCAGCTCGACGGCGCTGGGCTGGCCGGCATGCCCGCTGCGGCGCAGTCGCCGGTATCGTCAGCGTCGGCATGAACCTTGCAGCCTTCACAGTTGGCGGGCGTCATGGCTGACCGCGTGTCGTGGCTGGCGGTCAAGCCCGGTTGGGCGGTGCTCGCCGCCGATGGGACCCACGTAGGCGAGGTCGACGAGGTCGCGGGAGACGAGCGGCGCGACATCTTTGATGGCCTGGCGGTGGCCACGAGCGCACTTGGCCAGCCCCGCTACGCGACCGCCGACCAGGTCAGCGTCATCGAAGAGGGCGTAGTGACGCTCGCACTCACGGCTGCCGAGGCGTTGGGGCTGGCGGAGTACGAGCAGCCAGCCACGAGCCTGCGGATCGAACCCGGCGACCACCACGGGGTGCGTGAGTCCATCGGCGCCGAGACGCGCAAGATCGAGAGCGCAGTCGTGGCGCCCACACAGAGTCACGAGCATGAGCTGAGCCTGATAGCGCGCGCATGGCACTACCTGCGTCGCAGGCGCGGCCGCTGAGACGCGCCTTTGCGGGGCCGGCTCCGCGGGCGCCCTCCGGGGGCGCGTCCCGGTCCCGCGGTACTGCGTTGAGCGCGGTGGGCGCGCTCTAGACTGAGGGTGTGACGGGGACGAGGGTAGGAGGATGAGTTCGCCTGCGCGCCGGGCTCCGTGGAGCTACCTGGCAGCCGCGGCAGGCCTTACGGCCGTCGTGGCGTTCCTGGCCCTGTCGGCACCCGGGCACGCACGCGCTGCCGCCGAATCGAGCAAGTGCGAGCAGGAACATTTCCTCTACGAACTGGCATCGGCTGCCGTGGCCGGTCGCCTGATGCCCAACGATGCGACAGAAATACCGGAAGTCACCGAAGGAGACCCGATGAAGCTCTCCGGTGAATCGGAATGGCCGTTGACATTCCAGCTGGCGAGCTCGGAAGCCGAACTGAGCGAACGCCACTACGCCGAGACCGGCACAGGCACCAAGCAGCCGGAAACCTCCCCACCGCTGTACACGTTCACGGCCACCAAGGCGACCGAGGAAGCGGGCCTTGTGTACTGGCAGGCCTCGTTCACCCACACGCTTCCGAACTGCGAAAACGAAACCGCCACCTTCACCACACGCCCTCCGGATTTCGGCGTCAAGGCGGTGACGTTCCGCGTCACGCCGCGGCCGGTGGAAGTCCCTGCCGCCGAAGCCCCGCCTTCAGAACCGGGGCCGTCGACGGGACCCACCACCAGTTGGACCGGGCAGACCTCCTCGCCGGCGCACCTGAGGGTTGGCATCACGGCGGCCCACATCCTGCATGCGGGAGCGCACGAGGTGGCGTACCTGGTGGACTGCACAGCGGCGTGCGCCGGCAAGACCTACTTCCGCGCCTCGCTGCTGCGTAGGCACTCCAAGAGCCCGCCCCTGAAGGCGCTGGATCTGTCGGCACGCAACGTCGAGGTCCGCGGGCATACGGGCGGCGACGAGCGCTTTACGTTCACGTTCCGCGGCCGCGCGCTGGCCAAGCTGAGAAGTGTGCTGCGCGCCGGTGGCCAGGTACGCCTGGAGCTGGTGGCCACCGTGGAGGACTCCTACGGCAAGACCACCACGGTCCATCGCGTGGTGGTGCTGCGTCGCTGATCACCGCCTGGCGCATTCGCGGCGCGGGGTGTCCGACCGGCGCGGGGCGCTCCGATGGCGCGGCGTGTTCGGGCGAGTGTGGCACCCTGTGGTGATGAGCGCCAGCGCCTCCGTGCCGGGCCCGTCCTGGCCCCCGCTCGTCCAGACGGCCTGGTGGCTTGCCCGGCCGATCTCGTTCCTGAACGTCTGTCGTGAGCGCTACGGCGATGCGTTCAGCGTGCGCTTCCTGGGCTTCCAGCGGCCCATGGTGATGATCTCTGACCCCGACGCAGTGCGCGAGCTCTACTCCGAGCGGTCCCACGGCCTGCCCCCGGGTCGCGCAGTGGCGCTGTTGCCCGTCGTGGGCCCCGACTCGCTTCTGCTCTTGGAAGGGGCCGACCACGTGGCGCGCCGCCGGATCATGTCGCCGCCCTTTCACGGCGAGCGCATGAGGTCCTATGAGGCGATCATGAACGAGGTCGCACAGAGCGAGATCGACACCTGGCCGGTCGGCGAGGGCTTTTCGATGCACCCCCGCATGCAGGCGGTGACGCTGGAGGTGATCCTGCAGGCGGTGTTCGGCGTGCGCAACATCCAGCGTGGCCAACAGCTGCGCGAGGGATTGCG
>CAJCIJ010000287.1 GCA_903970315.1 Actinomycetota bacterium | reverse complement strand
GAGGGCCAAGCACGAGCTCGCCGAGAAGGAGGCGCGCGCTCACATTCTGGAGGGCCTGCTCATCGCCCTCGACAACCTGGACGCCATCATCAGCCTGATCCGCGCGTCGGCGGATCGCGACGACGCCCGCGAGCAGTTGGTGGGTGGGTTCTCGCTGACCGCCACCCAGGCCTCGGCCATCCTCGATCTGCGCCTGTCGCAGCTCACGGCACTGGAGTCCGATGCCATCAAGCAGGAGCACACCGAGGTAACGGCTCGCATCGCCGAGCTGCGCGCAATTCTCGGCGACGAAAGCAGGGTGCTGGGAGTGATCAAGGATGAGCTTGCCGAGATCCTCCAGCGCGTCGGCGATGAGCGCCGCACCGAGATCTCGCACTCCGAGGACGAGATCGACATTGAGGATCTGATCGCCGACCAGCAGATGGTGATCGCGATCACGCACTCCGGCTACATCAAGTCGCTGCCACTTGCCACCTACCGCCAACAGCACCGCGGCGGTCGCGGCATCAACGGCATGGACCTCAAGGAGGGCGACTTCATCGAGCACCTGTTCATCTGCTCGACTCACGACTATCTGCTGTTCTTCACCAACCGCGGCAAGGTCTACCGCTCCAAGGTCTACGAGCTGCCCGAGGCATCGCGCACGGCCAAGGGGCGCGCCCTGGTGAACGTGCTGCCGCTGCGCGAGGGCGAGCGTGTGCAGTCCGTGCTGTCCACCCGCGACTACTCCGAGGGCCGCTATCTGCTGTTCGCCACCCGTAACGGGCTGGTCAAGAAGACGGAGTTCCAGGCCTACAACACGCCCATCAACGCCGATGGGATCATCGCCATCAAGATCCGCGAGGACGACGAGCTTGTGGCCGTGCGCCAGACCTCCGGCGACGACGACATCCTGATGGTGTCGCGCTCCGGACAGGCCGCCCGCTTCAAGGAGTCCCAGGTGCGTGCCATGGGCCGCGACACGAGCGGTGTGCGCGGCATGAACGTGTCTCGGGCCGGCAATCGCGTGCTGGCCATGGATGTGGCCCGCGACGAGCAGGAGCTGCTGGTCCTGACAGAGAACGGCTACGGCAAGCGCACCGCTCTCAGCGACTACCCCCGCAAGGGCCGCGGGAGCATGGGCGTCAAGACGATCACGCTCACCGAAAGCAAGGGTGCGCTGGCTGGAGCCCTGGTCGTGCGCGAGCACGAGGAGCTGCTGTTCATATCGGCCACCGGCATGGTTCAGCGGACATCGGTGCGCGGCATCAACCGCTACGGGCGAGCGTCGCAGGGTGTTCGCCTGATGAACCTCAAGGAGGACGACGTGGTCTCCGCCGTGGCGCTCGTCGTCGACGCCGGCGACGACGACGACGGGCTTGTCGAGGGCGATACCGCGATCGCCCCGGAGCTTGGACACGTGGCAGCGACCAACGGCGCCAGTGGGAACGGCACCGTGTCCGCGAGCGACCTCAGCGCGCTGGATCCAGGCGACGATGACGACTCCATCGACGACGACCTCGGCGACGACGTTTCCGGCGAAGAGGACCTCGACGACGACGAGTAGCCCGTGGTTCGGCGAGGGACGCCGACTGGCAGGGCGCGCTTCCCGGTGCGTGCGAAAAACGGGCTGTGAGCGTCTTGCCAGTCCGCTACTCTGGTCGGACCAGAGAAAGGAGGTGGTCCGAACCTTGGTTAACAGTTCTTGCGGGACCCTGGAGGTGACCGGCCGCTAGGTCGGCAGGCTGGTCCGCGTAGCGGAATCCAACCCGGGACACCCCGAGATGGCTGCCGGCTCTGGTCCCACCGGCTACTGAGGTCCTCTCGGTTTTTCCAGTCATTACGTTCTAAGGCCAGAGGGCGCCCAAGTGGCGCTCTCTGGCCTTTAAGAGGCGCGCGAGGCTGTGATGGGACGGCGCCTAAGCCGCTACGCGGCTTGCGCCAGATATGGCTGCCAGGCCGACGGGATCGTGGGGGCGGACACGTGGATGAAGATCTCGGCCCGCGGCGTCTTGGGGGCGCGACGAAGCTCCATGTCCAAGTGGGCGAGCAGCTGGTCACCCTTGCGCCTGTTGCACGGCCCGCACGAGGCCACGATGTTGTCCCAGCTGGATGTGCCCCCCTTGGAGCGGGGAACCACGTGATCCACGGTCAGGTTCGAACGCGAGCCGCAGTACTGGCAGGCCCAGCCGTCGCGCGCAAAGACCGCGCGGCGCGTGATCTTGCGCCGGTGTGCCTGGCGCGGTACCCGAACGTAGGTGACCAAGCGAATCACCAATGGGCGCGCAAGCGTGAAGGACTCCGCGTGCAGTTGGCGGGCCCCCCGCTCGATCATTTCCGCCTTGTCCTTGAGCAGCAGCACTACGGCGCGCCGGATCGAGCACACGTTGATGGGCTCGTACGTGGCGTTGAGCACCAGAACCCTGCCGCCCACTCCACCGTCGACAGACGCGCCAGAAAACGCCGCCGCCGCGATGGGCGGTGAGGCCGGTCCGTGTCGCTGGCGCTGAGTTGACGACACGGACCCCGCTGGACCCGGGGGAACGGTCTCTTGCATGCTCAGAGAGGCAGTGTAGCGGTCACACCCGGCCGCGCGGCCGGGTAGGAGCCAAGCACACGCACCTCTTGGCAGTGGGTACGCAGACCCGCCAGCGCCTCCGCAACGCCGGCATCCAGGGAACCGCCGTCAAGATCGGCGAAGAACATGTACTGGCCCAGCCGATCGCGGCGCGGGCGCGACTCGATCTTGGTCAGGTTGATGTCACGGCGCCCGAACTCGTCGAGGCATCCCACCAGCCAGCCGGGACTCTGCGCCCCCTGGCCCCAGAAAACGACCGACGTCTTCGCGGGCGCGTTGGCCGGTGGCTGTTCGATCAACGGCAACGCCTCCAGGCCGGCGACGGTGCGTCCCAGCCAGACAAAGCGCGTCTCGTTGTCGGGATGGTCCTCGATACGCTCGCGCACCACCGCGCACCCGTATATGTCGGCGGCCACGCGCGTGCCGATCGCTGCCCAGCCGGGAGTGCGATCCATCGCCACGGTGCGCACCGCCTCCGCTGTCGAGGTGGCCGCCGCGACGCTCGCCCCCGGCAGCTCGGTGCGCAAGAACCTCGAGCACTGACCCAGCGCATGCGGGTGCGACACGACAGTGGTGATCGACTCCAATCCGACCAGCGTCGGCGCAATCAGCGCCTGGTGGACCACCAGCACAAGCTCGCCCACGATTGCGGCGTTGACGACCTCGGTGGCGAGTGTGTCGAGCGTCACCGTCACGGGGCCCTCGATCGAGTTCTCGATCGGGACCAGCGCCCACGCCAGCGCGCCGGTCTCCACGGACATCACGGCGTCATAGACAGTGTCCAGCGCAACCGGCTCGACCGCATGTGGCTGCACGGCGCCCAGCAGGGCTTCCTCGGTAAAGGTGCCGCGCGGGCCCAGGTAGCCGATGCGTACCGTCAACTCGGCGCCGCAACAGCTTGCGATGAGCCCGGTGTGAGGGCCAGCGCCACGGCTTGGAGCTCCTCCGGCGAGAGCGCCAGCTCACCCTGGCCCGCCCGGACCTGCTTGGCGTACACGCGGGCCTGGTCGCGGTGGTGGATGCATGACAGCACCAGGCCCGAGCTTGAGTCGTCCAGCAGCGCGATCGAAAACGACTGGTGCCCGGACTGCTCGTTGTAGGCGTCGTAGCGCACGAGCCCCCTGTGGGCGATCGCGCCGGCGAGGGCGGTCTCGGCACCCCCAAGCCGGTCGTCCAGGCGGGTGGAGGCGTCCTCGACGTACTCTCTCAGGGCCACGAAAGCGTCCTGGAGCGTGGCGGCGTGACCAACCAGATCGCGCTCGCCGTCCCCGCCCAGAACCACCTTCTGTGCTCTGCGCAGCCGGCGCACGGACACCGCAAGCGCCAGCGAGAGTGCAAGGGCTGCAGCGCCCACGGCGGCAGCCGCCAGGGCGACGATTCCCTGCGTGTCGGTGATGGTGCCCGCCACGTCGATAGTGTGGCGCGCCGACCGGCGCGATGTCGCGGCGCGGCTAGGTGAAGGTCACTTCGTAGGCGGCCTTGTTGTTTTCCAAGTCCGTCTCACCGGGAACCGGTTCGACGTAGACTTCGACCTTGGCCACCGTGTTGAGTGGCACGCCTTCGATGGGGACTTCGAGGTCCTGATCCTGCCCCGGGCTGATCTTGGCGATGATGTTGTAGGAGCTGTAGAGCTTGCCGGCGGCGGTCACGCTCACGTCCACCTTGATGTCGCTCTCCCGGTTTTCGCCGTCATCGAGCACCTTGACGGTGAACGTCGGGTTGGGGCCACCGGAGACGTGGTTGGCTTCGCCCGGTACCAGCTGGTTTGAGCCGACACTCACGCTTTCAAGCGTGCTGCCATGGGTCCCCGGCGTCAGCGCACCGCTGCCCGCGCCTGCAGTCTGACCGCTGATACGGGCAGTCAGGGTCCCCGGTTCAAGCCAACCCAGGTTGGGCAAGAACTGCGTGGAGGCAACTTCTTGCCCGTTGACACCGTCGGCGCTCAGTGCAGCGTCGATCAGCGGAGCGACGCGCTGGGAGTAGAGGATGTCCGACGCCAGAAACGTCTGCATGGCGCCCGCGATGCGCTTGTAGTCACTGGCGCTTTCGGTGCCCCCGCCCAGGGCCGGCGAGATGTGTGCGCCCACCTTCGTCAGCCCTTCGGCGCGAAGGTCCAGCACGAGCTCCAGATCACGCTGGGCCGCGACGAGCTTTTCCGGCACGCTCATTGCCGTAGCCTTCTTCTGCTCTTCTTCGGCGACGAAGCGCAGTTCGTTGATGCGCTGTTCCACGCTGCCGCGCTGCGCCGCCCCAGCGCCCGAGATCGCCTGAAACAGCGGCGAGCCGACGTCTTCGTCGGATTCCTTGATCAGCGCGCTCACATTGTGCGCGTACGTTTCAGCTTCTTCTGAGCCGCCACCGCCAACCAGGCCGGCGATCAACACCACGACCAGGATGACCACGACCACCACGGCACCGGCCAGCAGGCGCCGGCGAACGACCAGGGCGTGGTGGTCCGGCGGTGGGCGCCCGGGAGCACGCTGCGGGCGGTTGCCGGCAGGCGGTCGCGACGTGCGGGGCTGTCTGATCTCTGTCGAGGGCGGCTCGTCCTCGTCGAAAAACGACAAAGGCACTCTCCTTGCAGGCAGAAAGCGTCAGTATGACTGGCATAACGGGCATCGTGGCCCGCGCTTGCGCCTTGCAACAAAACCGTCAGCGCCTGCTCGGAGCGTGCCCACAGGGCTGATAGGCAGGAACGCCCCGGACGGCAACGAACGCGAAGACGGTGCAAACCATCAAGACGCTCGTCCACGCGCGTGGGCCGCACAGAGAGACAGCGGCGACGCAGGCGCGCGCGCGACGCGGCGTCCGCGACCGCGCGGACAGGCTGCAACTGGACCCCGGCGCCGGCGCCGCGGGCCATCTGCTTCTGGGCCGGTACGTGCTCCTGGAGACCCTCGGCGAAGGCGGCTTTGGCGTCGTCTGGCGTGCCGAAGACCAGCAGCTACGACGGCAGGTCGCGGTCAAGCGGGTCAAGCGGGGTCAAGCGGCTTCTTTTGACCGCGGGCGCCGGTCGCGGCGAACAGCCGCCATGCCCATGCGCGACCGCGCCGACCGTGAGGCACTGGCCACTGCCCGCCTCTCGCACCCCGCGATCGCCTCGCTTTATGAGGCGCGGGCCGACGAGGACTGGCTGTACCTGGTCTCAGAGCTGGTGGAAGGCGAGCCTCTGCATGCACTGCTGAGCGCCAATGCCATCTCCGACAGAGAAGTACTGGAGGTCGGCATCGCAGTCAGCGAAGCTCTCAACCACGCTCACGGACGGGGCGTGATCCATCGCGACGTCAAGCCGGCGAACGTAATCGTCCTGACCGCGCATGCGGCAGCCCGCGACCGTGTGGCAGCCAAGCTCACAGACTTTGGCAGCGCGCGCGTCAGCGGCGACGAGACGCTCACAGCGACCGGAGACGTGCTGGGCACCTGGGCGTATATGGCCCCCGAGCAGATGGATGGGTCCGAGGCGACTGCCCAGACCGACCTGTACGGGCTCGCGCTCACCTTGTACGAGGCCCTCGCCGGGGTCAACCCGCTTCGTGGTCCCACGCCGGCGGCCACCGCGCGGCGTCTGGGCGCGACTTTGCCCGCCCTGGAGATCGCACGCGGCGACCTCGACCGGGGTCTCACCCGTGCCGTGGACCGCGGTCTCGCCCCCGAGCCGGCGCTCCGGGGCACAGTGCGCGAGCTGCAGCACGCTCTGGACCGAGCACTCCAGCGCGGCCCGGCCCGTCGCCGAGTCCTGCCGGGCCGACCGGGCCGACTTCCCACCGTGCGCAACGCGGCGGCAGCTGGGGCCTCGGCGCAGCCGCGCGGGTTTGCAGTCCCCAAGGTCGTCTGGCTTGCAGTCGCTGTTGCGGGCATCGCGCAGCAGGCGCTCACCGGGCAGAGGGGTGTCGCTGTCGTCTTGGCTGCCGGCGCCGCGCCGCTGCTGCTGTTGCCCTCTCGCCCCCGCCCCGCGTGGATTTGGGCGGGGTTTGCCCCGCTGCTGGGAATGGTGGGGCTGGCGGGGGCGTTCCCGGCACTTGCAGGCCAGGCGCGACGCTGGGGTGCGCGCTGCGGGCTTGCAGCCTTGGGGTACTGGTGGCTTGTGCTGGCGGGGC
>CAJCIJ010000286.1 GCA_903970315.1 Actinomycetota bacterium | reverse complement strand
CTGCGCGCAAACGTCGCGATACGCGCCTTGACGTCGTCGTCAGCCAAGAGCTCGGCGGTGCCGGCCCGCCAGTGGCGCCCAAGTCGTACCCGAATCTGGGGGCTGGCCTGAAAGTTCAAGACCCAGCCCGCGTGGTGACCGTGCTGGGCGATCAGCCACAGCGTGTCACCATCGACCATGCAGATGATCGGCGTGTGCCGCAGCGCGCCGGTCTTTCGCCCCCTGGTCTCCACGAGCGCCATGCCTGGCGGCGTCACGCCGATCCGGAACAGGCCACGCATCAGCGGGTTGATCGTGTAGCGGCCGATAAGAATCTCAAGCCGGCGCTTGATGGGTCTGTCGGTGACCGTCGTCATCGTGACACCAGCATACGCGCGTAGAAGCGCACACCACGATCCGATGCTGTCGAAGATCCAAGCGTTACTCTTGCCGGTAGCGAGCACGTGACAATGCCCAGCGCAAGCAACGAACCCGAGCTCCGTACGCTGATGTTGCACGGTCGTCGGATCGCGTACATGCAGGCCGGCAGCGGCCCCGTGGTGCTGCTCATCCACGGGATCACCTCGGACTCCTCTAACTGGCGCCTGGTCATACCGGCGCTGGCGCGGCGCTTCACGGTGATCGCCCCGGACCTGATCGGTCACGGGCGATCGGACAAGCCGAAGGGCGACTACTCGCTTGGCTCCCATGCGAGCTGTCTACGCGACCTGCTGGTCGCTCTGGGTCATACACATGCCACGATCGTCGGGCACTCGCTCGGCGGGGGCATCGCGATGCAGCTCTTCTACCAGCACCCCGAGCGCTGCGAGCGCCTGGTGCTGGTCGACAGCGGCGGCCTCGGGCGCGATGTGAGCCTGTTGCTACGGGCCGCGACACTGCCCGGCGCCGAGGTGGTGATACCGGTGCTCGCGGCAAGTCGCGTGCTAAGTGTTGCCCGATTCGCCGGAGGGGTCCTGGGACAGCTGGGCCTTCACGCCAGAACCGATCTCGCGGAGATGGGTCACGGGCACGCCACGCTCTCCGACGGACAGACGCGCTCGGCTTTCGTGCACACGCTTCGAGCCGTGGTGGAGCCCGGCGGGCAGCGAGTGGACGCGACCAACCGCCTGTATCTGGTCCAGAACGTTCCACTGCTGCTGATCTGGGGGGAGCACGACTCGCTCATTCCGGTGTCGCATGGACACAGGACCCACGCGCAGGTGCCCGGGAGTCGCCTCGAGATCTTCCCGGAATCGGGTCACTTTCCGCAGCTGGACGAGCCCGAGCGGCTGGTCGAGGTGCTCACAAGCTTCATTGACAGCACGCAGCCAGCCAACCTCGACCCCGACCACTGGCGCGAGCTGCTCGATATCGAGGAGTTGTAGCGGCGACAGCGACGGCTCGGGCGCGCTCAACGCCTTCGCGTTGAGAGCGGCACAGAGCGCTGAAACGAGGCGGCGCCCACCTGCAAACGCTCCTGCCTGGGGCAATCGGCGTTGCCTGGAGCGTCAGTACCGACAACGGCGGTCGACCGTGAAGTTCAAGCTCAGCCGACAGCCTGACGATCAATGCTTGTGCTCGCTCTAACCCTCACACGCGATCGCGACGGTCTGTCGAGCGTTTGCGGCGTGGAGAGCCGGAGCGTCACTACACCTCCGCAGTGGCCGCTGAGACCGCGATGATCGAGCCCGTCGCGAACATGTTCGAAGCGGCGTTCGAGCTCGGGCCGACGGGAATCGCCGTCATCGGTATGGACGGCCGCTTCGTGCGCGTCAACCGCGCGCTCTGCCAGCTGCTCGGGCGCCGAACAGATGAGTTGGTGGGCTCCACGTCTGCGCTGTTTACCCACCCCGACGATGTCCAGCGTACTGCGGAGGCCTACACCCACCTGCGAAATACGGGTACGGTGTTCGCGATCGAGAAGCGCTACCTGCGCCCCGACGGCGAGGTCGTGTGGGCATCGACACATGGTCAAACCGTCAAGACAGCGGACGGCGAGGCCCTCTATATCGTCGCGCACTTCCTCGACGTGACCGCGATCAGACTCAGCGAGCAGCGCGAGCAGGAGGCCAGCGCGCTCTTTGAGACGGCATTCGCTGACGCCCCGATTGGAATGGCCCTGTTCGCCGGTACTGGCCGCTGGCTCAAGGTCAACCGCGCGCTGTGCGAGCTGACTGGCTACCCCGAGGCCCAGCTACTTGGCCTGACAACCCAGGAGATCACGCATCCAGAGGATGTCGACGCCGTGCTTGAACACCGACGGGCGCTGGTCGCCGGCGAGGCAGACCACTACTCCTTGGAACAGCGCTACCTCCACGCCCAGGACCACGAGATCTGGGTCAACGTCTCGGTCTCGGTCGTTCGCGATCAAGCAGGGCAGCCGCTGCACTTCATCGCCCATATCGAGCCGATCTCCGAGCGCAGGGAACTGCAGGCAAGCCTGCGTGCGCTCGCAGACCACGATCCTTTGACCGGGCTTTGGAACAGGCGACGGTTTGGCGAGGAGCTCGCTCGCGAGACCGCTCGACACCACCGCTACGCCGAGCCCTGCGCGTTGCTGGTCATCGACCTCGACGATTTCAAGAGCGTGAACGATACCCACGGCCACCACGCCGGCGACGAACTGCTCAGCCTGATCGCAACCCGAATTCGCGCAACACTGCGCACGAGCGACTCCGTAGCTCGGATCGGCGGCGACGAGTTCGCGGCGATCCTGCCGAACGTTGCTCCCGACGCCGTAAGCCACGTTATACGCAAGCTGCGCCGGGTGATTCTCGCCAGCCGTATCACCGTCAACGGCGAGACGTTCAGCGTCAGCGCGAGTATCGGCAGCCAGCCGCTGGACGGCAACGCCCCAGACCAACAGGCGGCGATGGCAAAGGCCGACGCGGCGATGTATCAGAGCAAGGCGTATGCGCGTGCATAGGATCGGGGATCCTCTGCCAGGTCGACCGCTCCCCGCACCGGCCGGACCGCTTGATCATCATGACGGTCGAACATCAGCTTGTCTATCACTCGCACTACGCAGTGCTGTGGGAGTTCCCGGGGAACATCATGAAGATCATCGTCCGCGTGACCAGCAGCACAGATCCACAATGCGCGGTGGGCACCCGCGGGCGCGTAACCCTGTTCGCAAGCTACAACGGCGTGCGCAGCGACAGCGTCCAGTTTAAGTTCCCGGCCGCGTGCAAAGCCCACGACCACGTGTACCACGGTACGGAAGTCGAGAACCAGGTTCCGCCGCTTTAGGCTGCGCAGACTGGGCGAGCCGGGTCGACGTGCTTGACTAGGCGGAGACGGCGCCGCCGCCGGCCTGCACGGCCTCCGCCACTTGCCTTACCCGCCAGGCGAACAGAGGACTGTGCCACACGACTTGACCGTCGGAGAACGTGAGCTTCCCACGGACTCGCGTGACCGTATCCGGACCGTGTGGATACTGCCCGAGTTGCGCACCCGGCTGATGGAATGGAAGGTCGCGGTACACGTACACGTGCTGATCGGTCACGAGTACCGTCCTGTGAAAGTGGAAGAACAGCAGCGCGAATAGGAGCCCCACATAGGGCAACGACTCCAGCACCCCAGCGATGATCGCGATCGCGATCGAGCTGAACCCGAAGGAGATCGTCACGGCCTCCTCACCCGAAATCTTGGCTCGCCGGGCATACCGCACCGCCATTCGCTTGCGCCTGTTTCCCATCGCTTTCCTCCCGAGTGATCGACTGATGAGGCCCGGGCAGCATAGCTGGTCTACGTGGCTGTGAACGGCGCCCGAAGGGTCCATTCGGTGGCAATTCGTAGCGAGCTATTGACATTAGCTAACTGGCTATGTATATTCCCCCAATGCCAACAAACACGACTCCCCAAACCACTGCCTCGCCCGCCCAGACAACCCTCTACCTAACTCGCCCCGACGGGCGGATCGCTTACGACGTCGATGGGAGTGGACCTCTCGTCGTGCTGGT
>CAJCIJ010000285.1 GCA_903970315.1 Actinomycetota bacterium | reverse complement strand
AGCTGCCTTGCGCAGGACCGTCAAGGCAGCAGTCCCGTTTGCGAGAGCGTCGTGGCCGGCCACAGGCCCGGCAGATGTGGCAGGAACGCCGCGCCCGTGGAGATGGTTTCTTCGTGGTTGGGGTTGTGATGCACGGGCACGGTCGGCAGCGCCGCCAGGGCGTGGCTCTTGACTTCGATCTTGGTCGGCCAGCGCTTGGGGTCAAGCGTCAGCGCCAGGCGGTGGCTGCCGGCACGAAGCGTCTGCGACTGAGTCGAGGCGACGACCGATCCCCGGCGCTTTGCCACCAGCCGCATACGCGCCGCCACCGTGAGGTGGAAACGCAGTTCCAGGAGGCGATGGTCCAGGAGCCTGGTCGTCACATGCGAGAGCAAAGGCAGGTATTCCCGCTGTTCTTGGGACCCGCTGGCTGCGATCTCCTTGCCGTAGGAGATGGCTTCCGTCAGTTCCCCGGAGGTGTCTTCGGGCGGTTCGGCGGGCGGCACCACCGGCAGCCCGCGATCGGGCGGCCGATAGGTGATCAGTCCGGCAAACGCGGGGTCGGTGTCCTGCGCAAGATGCCTGTTTGCAGCGTTTGCATAGTGAAACAGCCAACCCTGCGAGGTGGTCAGCCAGCAGTCCTGTGCGGCGGGACAGACCACCTTCGCCGCCGCTCCCTTTGGCCCGTTGCCTTCGGTGGAGGTCGGCAGTTCTTCTTCGGCAACGCGGCCTTCGGTTGAGATCCGCGCCACCAGCGCGTGCGCGTCGGGGCTCGGTTGCGCGCCGTCGCGTTCGTAGTCAAGCGCCAGCCAGGCTTCCTGGGACCCGGGTTCGGCGGCGATCGAGTTGACGACGTTGGCTTCGGGGAAGACTTCTTCGCCCGACGGCGAGGTCTTTGGACCGAGCACCTCCTGCCAGGCGCCGCCGGACAGGCGCACGACGGTGACCTGGCCGGGCAGCGGGCTGGCCTTGTCCTTCTGTGGCCCAGCCGCGGCCCACAGGGCTCCTTCGCCCGCCGACAGGTGAAGCGGGCCGAGCGCTTCGGGGTACTCTTCGAGCACTTCGGAATGGCCGTGGCGCTTGACTTCCTCGACGCCGTAGAGCGGGATTTCGGGGGTGGGAATGGGTTGGAAGAGCGGCAGGGTCCCTTCCGGGCTGATCGTGTGCAGCACGGGAGGTTCGGGCACTTCGTTTTCGACCCGGTCACCGTGCGCCAGCGCCACGCTCTCATAGAGGTGTCCGTCGAAGCGCTGCATTTCGACCACCGTGTGCCCTTCACCGGGGTACGGTTCGGCCACCACTTCGTGGCCGTTGTAGTGCAGCTGAAACGCGCCTATCTGGGGTGTGGGCAGCGGGGCACCGGCAAACCAGCAGTCGCTCGGCGAAAAGCACGCTCCGGCGTGCATTTCCTGGTAGGAGTCCGGTTCAAAGGCAGGCGTCGCGTAGGAGGCGACGACCTGGCCACCGGCAAAGTGGCACAGCGTGTCATTGGCCAGCGGCGGCAGGTCGCCCAGCGCGTCTGAGGCCTGGCCGGGCCGCCCGTCGGAGATCGTCCAAAATTCTTCCGGGCCCGCCCATACGACCCGTCCGGAACTGCCCCCACAGACGGTGGACAGCTCGTGCCAGCGCTGGCCGTCATAGGCCCACACGCCCGCCGGGATCGTGGAGCCGTTTCCTGAGGTGATCAGGACGCCCCTGTTGGGCGACCAGAACTCGATGTCGCCGATGGCGCCCAGGCCGATGGGCGTACTGGACCCAACGACCCCTGCCGGCGCCGCCGGAGGGGCGGGCTGTTCCAGCGCCCAGGAGGCGCCGAGTTCGGTGTCGGCACCCATCGAGCTCGCAGGCGCGACCGACAACCCCAGCAGCGCCGCCACGACGATCAGCGTCCGGCTGCGCATCACCGCCGGACCCCCGGCCTGCGGGCCGTGGCGGCGCCCACATGCCTTCGCCGCGCCCCGCGGCCGGTGATGACGAACGTGACGGCAACGCGTTCATGCAGCGTGGGATGGCCGGTGGCGGTGAAGGTCAGGTAGACCGTGGCAGGCAGCCCTCCTTGCTGGGCGGCCAGCTTCCTGTAGGCAGGCGCGATCGCCAGCGGCACCATTAGCACGGCGCCTTCGGCGGCGCCCTCGGACAGCGTCGCCTGGGCCACGGGGCGGGTCAGGACCACCGCCACCGAGCGCTTGGCGTGTCCTATCGAGTGGGACCTGCCGGCGGCGCGCGGCCGGCGTGCACTGGTGGCCCCTCGGTCAGACCCATGCCTGGCTGAGCGCGAGCTGTGGGCAACCCCCACCACAACAGCGCTGTCGGCCACTGCGCTCAGCTGCCCGGCGCCGGGCAGTGCGACGTACAGTTCCACGGTCCCCGTGCCGGTGGTGTGTGCAGTGGCGCCCAGCCGCCACGCTGGAGTCAGAGTGGGGTTGGCGGGATAGGTCGAGACAGACTGGGGCGTTGGCGTAGAGGAGTACGGGATCCTCGACACGACGAAGGCGTCGCTGCCGTCGAAGGTGAGGCTTTCGTCACCTGCCGGGGTGTTGCCGTCTCCGTAGGCGAAGTTCGAAGCGGTCGAGGAGAAGGCGATGGTTTCGCCGTCGGTCGAGAACGACGGCGACAGCGCCCCGTCCTCACCCTTGTATGGATCGGAGCCCGCTGCAGCCGTGGGATGCGGATGTTCGCCAGGGGCGCCTTCATAGCCATGCGTTACGCGGGTGAGCGTCCCGTCGCCAAGGTCGATGTCAAACAGTTCCGACATGCCTGCGACCGCCATGGGCGCGGTCACATAGGTCAGCGACGGCAACACGAAGACCGTGCGCTTTGTTGTGAACGCGACCTGCTGGCCGCTGGCCGAGATCGCCAGGTCGATGATTGGGTACGCTTCGCCGGATCCGGTGCCGCTGAACTGAGTGAGGGGGCGCAGCGCCTGGGCGCGAGTCAGTCCTTCCTGCATGTCGGCGACATAGAGGTCGGTGGGCGCGTTTTCGGACAGGCCGAAGTCGTTGCCCCTGGCCACCGGGGGGGCGGTCGCCAGGAAGGCAACGGTCATGCCGTTGGCGCTCAGCTGGGGCACGGCCTGGTCTTCGCTTGTGAAGATGCCATTGGCCTGGTTGACGATCTGAAACGGGCCCTGGCAGGGGTCGGTGGGCAGCCCGAGTTCGCCCAGTTCCAGCTCCCCGCTGGCGATGCACGCCGGCGCTTGCGGTTCAGAGCCGCCGGTCACCCGGCGGGTCGGGGCCTGCGGGCCTTCGGAGATCCGCCGCCAAAGCGGCTCGGCGTAGCTGGGCCGCAGTTCGTGCTGTTCGTGGCGCAGCATGGCGGCCTGCTTGGAGACGTCGGCCCCCATCCAGGTGACCGTGGAGCCGT
>CAJCIJ010000284.1 GCA_903970315.1 Actinomycetota bacterium | reverse complement strand
CAGCATGTTGTGTTCGATCGAAGCGCGCACAACAGCAGCGGGCCGCTAAGCAGGACACCGTAACGCTGGACGTTGCTGCCCATGGGCGTCGGGATCTCGGCGGCAAGGTTGGCCAGCAGGTAAAGACACCCCGCCACGCGCAGCTGTCGCGCGCCCTTGGGCAGGGCCACGACGAAGGCTACGGTGACCGCCAGCGCCGCCGCCAGCGAGCTCGCCGCGTAGGGCTCAAAGCCGCCTTCGGGGAACAGCACTCCCAGCACCGCTATCACCACCAGCGGCGCCACCGCGAGGGTCCACACGCGGCGAGTTCGCGCGCGGGCATCCCCCAAGGTTTGTGCCCCGGCAACCCAACACACCGCCCCGAATACCACCAGTACGCCCGCCACGGGACTGGTGGCCGCCGACAGTGCGGCCAGTCCCGCCGCCGCAAGCCCGGCCGCAGTCGCCAACCGGCCATCCCGTTGGGTACGGCGTACAGCGGTGACAGCGGCAAGCGCAGACGCCAACGCAAAGGTGACGCCCAGCGCGAAGGTCAGGCGCCCGATCCAGGCGTCGCCGGCGGCGGCAACGCCAAACCAGACAGCCGCCCAGGCGCTGCCGGGCCCATAGAGCGCCCGTGCCAGCCGTTCAAACAACAGCGCCGAGGCCAGCACCGCGACCACCCCCGACGCCCGCAGGCCCAGCCACGAACCCACCCACGGCCAGATGAGGCTGTACGCCGGCACGGCGTGGCCCGCGTACCAGCTGTTGTCCCAAAGCACGAACCCGCGGCGCTGGAAGAGCGCCAGCCGGTAGGCCTGGGCCGCAAGGTCGGGCGTCTGCGGCGCCACGATCCACCAGGCGCCCAACACGACCGACGCGGCCAACACGCCCCACGGCGCGCGGCGCGCAACCGCGCCCCGTGGCGCCCATGCCGCCTGGAGCTCCCCGGCACCGGGCTCGGTAGGCATCGCCAGTGCTTGCACGGCCTGCCAGTATGCCGCCGCCCAGCACCCGATGGCGGCGCCAGTTTGCGGGCGCCGCCTCACCCTGTCCCAGGCACTCGCGCTGGTGGCGCTCGCGCTGGTGGCGGATAATCGCAGCCCATGCGCTCGCCGACAGGTCATGCCAACCCGCAAGGCGCGCAGCCGGCCAATCCAGGGGCATACCTCAACCGTTTCGGACGACCCCGAGAAGTCACGAAGTCCCCGCGTAGCAGGCTGTGGCTCTTGCTGGCGCTCGCTGTCGGGCTGGCCACAGCCGGGTGTACCACCGGGCCGCCGCCGCCGGTCAGCTCACAGGAGCTGGCCGGAGGCGAACTGTTTCCGTTCTTCAAGGTTTACTGGGTGGGACGCTACTTCTCCGACCAACCTCTGACCGCCGTGGACAATCGCGAAAACTACATTCCGTCGATAGGCGAGAGCGCCGACTACGGCACCTGCGCCCCCGAGGGCGGCCTGCTCGGCGGTGGCCCGTGCCAACTGCCTCTACAGGTAACCACGGTGGTGTACGTGCCCCACGAGAACCGCTCGCTGGGGACGCAGCAAAACACCGTCATCCGCGGCGTGCCGGCGGTCATCTACGACCAGGGCCGCCAGATCGTGGTCTACTCCGGCCACCTGCAGATCGATGTCGCCGCAGACACCGGCGCCGACGCGCTGCGAGCCGCAAACCTGCTGCGTCCCCTCAACGCGCCCGGATCGGCCGCTGAACCGCTGCCCCCTCCGACTTACTGCCCGGGCCTGTGGGGGCCTCTGCCGGGGCGCGTGGGCGCCACGATGGCACGCCTGCGCGCGCACCTTCCAAAGCTCGCCTGTCCGCCCCTCGCCAGGAGCCCCACCAGCCCTGTGCTACCGAAGCGAGCGGGTAGGCCCGCCGGCCGCGCTGCGCCCCACGCCACCACGCGACATTAGCTCTCGACTGCGGGAAGCGGCACGCGCAACAGCGGCTTGCCCAGATCCCGGCGCAGCGCCCAGAATGCGCCCGTGCCGATGATCGACGGAACCCAAAGCGAGATCGCCCGGTAGGTGAGCACGGCGGCAAGCACCAGCGAGGCCGGCCGCTCTCCGTACGCCCGGAGCATGAAGAACACGGCGACTTCCACCGATCCGAAGCCACCCGGGATCGGCAGCGAGTTGGCGAGCATCCCCACGAGGTACCCCATGAATACGACGGTTACCTCCGGCGACTGCCCGTACGCATGAAAACAGGCAAGTAGGACGAGGTTGTCAAACAGCCAGTACGCCACCGACCCCAGCAGGCGCGGGTCGCCACTGCGCAGCAGACCAAGAGCGTCGCGGACCCCTTCGCCCAGCGTCCACGCCGCCACAGACCACCAGCGCTTGGGCGGACTGGCGGCGGGTACGGCTCGGGTCACCCGCAGGCCCAGCGCCAGCACCACGGTCACCGAACCGATTGCAGCGGCCGCCGGCAGCAACGTCAAAACCGCCCGCGTCGATCCGGGCACCAGCCCGATCCACATCAAAAGCCCGAACACGGCCACGGCACCGACATTGGCGACGCTGGTCAAGAGATACAGGACCACCGAGCGCTCGGCGATCCTCTGCAACGGCGCGCCGCCGGAGCGCAGCACCCAGGCGCCCAACGCAAAGCCGCCAATCCCCCCGGCCGAGACCACGGAGTTGGTGGCCAACTCGGCCAGCGAAAGGCGCGCGGCGACTCCGCGCTTCAGGCGCCAGAACACCAGCTGAAACAGAACCACATAGGCGACGCACGACGCCACCTCGAGCGCCACCCCAGCCGCCACCCAGCCGAGGCTCGCATCCTCGATGCGCCGCCCCGCCGAGCGCAGGCCGGGCACCGCAAAGAGCAGCGCCACGACCAGACCAAAGAAGACCAGCAGGCTGATGAGGCTGTTTCGCAGGCGCTTAGAGTCGGCCTTCCAAAGCGCGTTTGTGGACTGCTGGCCACCGTCACCGGCAAGCGAGCCGTTTGCGCCGCTGGCGTCCGGAGACGGCGAGCCCGACGGCGGCTGCCCCCGGGGTCGGTCGCCGGTGGGCCGGTGAAGCCATCGGGAGCGGGCCATCATGCTGAGCATGACAGGCCCGCGGGCGCCGTCAGTGCTCGGCCACCGAGCGCGCGGCGCGAGCCTGGATGTGGGCGCGAAAGAGCGCCGGGCTGAGCCCGTAACAACGGCGAAAAGCCTTGGCGAAGTGCGGAGCCTGTCGGTAGCCCACCAGGCGCGCCACGTCTCCCACGGGTATCGCGGGCTGAGCCAGCAGTTCCGCCGCGGCCATCATTCGGCGCCTGCGCAGGTCCTCGGCGAACGTACTCTGGCCGAAATGCGCGTAGGCTCGTTGGACCTGCCGCGGCGAGGTCGCAAGCGCCTTGGCAACCACCGTAACCGTCAACCGCCGCGCGTAGTGGCGGTCGATCACCAGTCGCACCTGCGTGACCAGGCGTCGGTGCTCGGCG
>CAJCIJ010000283.1 GCA_903970315.1 Actinomycetota bacterium | reverse complement strand
AACGGCTGGGTGGCCGAGCCGGGCTTGGTGGCCGTGATCCCCGGCAGCGGCGTGATCATGATCGCGCCGGTCTCGGTCTGCCACCAGGTATCCACGATCGGGCAGCGTTCGCCGCCGATCACCTTGTGGTACCACAGCCAGGCCTTCGGGTTGATCGGCTCGCCGACCGAGCCCAGCACCCGCAGTGACGACAGATCGTGCTTGCCCGGCCATTGGCTGCCCCACTTGATGCAGGCCCTGATCGCGGTGGGCGCGCAGTAGAGGATGCTCACCTTGTAGTGCTCGACGATCTCCCACCAGATGTCCTTCTCGGGGTAATCCGGGGCGCCCTCCCACATCACCGACGTGGCGCCGTTGCAGAGTGGGCCGTAGACGATGTAGGAGTGACCGGTGACCCAGCCCACATCGGCGGCACACCAGTAAACGTCGGTGTCGGCTTTCAGGTCGAAAACGTAGCGGTGCGTGCAGCTGGCGCCCGTCAGATAGCCCCCTGTGGTGTGCAGGATGCCCTTCGGCTTGGCCGTCGAGCCCGACGTATAGAGGATGTAGAGAGGGTGCTCGGCGTCCAGCGCCTCGGCCTCGCAAACGGGATCCGCAGCGGCGCAGATCTCGTCATAGAAGACGTCGCGGCCCTCGCGCATCTCACAGGCCACGCCCTTGCTGCGCACGACAACGATCTTCTCCAGCGACGACAGGTCGCCCATCACCTCGTCGACCCGCTCCTTGACCGGCGCGGTCTTGCCCTTGCGGGCGGCGCCGTCCACGGTGATCAGGACCTTTGCCTCGGAGAACTCCATGCGCTCGCGCACGGCCTCCGCGGAGAAGCCACCGAAGACGACGTTGTGCGGCGCACCGATACGCGCGCACGCGAGCATCGAGACGACGACCTCGGGGATCATCGGCAGGTAGATGCCGATGACATCGCCACTGCGCACTCCCAGCTCCTTGAGCGCGCTCGCCAGGCGCTGGACGTCGGCCAGCAGCTGGGCGTAGGTGATGTCGCGCTCGGAGCCGTCCTCGCCGCGCCAGTGAAAGGCGACACGGTCGCCGCGACCGGCCTCGACATGGCGATCCAGGCAGTTGTAGGAGACGTTCAGCTTTCCGCCCACGAACCACTTGTAAAACGGCGGGTTTGAGTCGTCGAGCACTCGGTCCCACTCCTTGAACCAGTCAAGCGTGCGCGCCTGCTTGACCCACCAGCCCTCGGGGTCGCGCTCGGCCGTCTCGTACACCGCCGGGTCACTCAGGAGCGCGTGCGCGCGAAACTCCGGCGACGGCTCGAACTTCACTACGTCCAGCAGGTCCGCGAGCTCGTCAGCGAGTGCACCCTCACCGTCAAGGTCCTCGTCGGCTCGTTGTGTCTGGTCAGTCGTCATGGATTAGGCCCTGCTGAGCGGAATGACCGGCAGCACCACATGGCCGAACGTGGAGTTGACCACCGCTGCAGCCGACGCGTACCAAGCCGCCGCGGCCGTGGCGAGTCCAATGTAGCCGCCCCAGTGGGTGATATTTGCGTGTGGGCCCGTGGCGCCGATCGCCAGCAGTATGAACGTGATCGTCAACAGCACGAACACGATCAGCACGGCCCCGCTGGTGCGCAGTGCCGCAAGCGTCATGTAGGCGGTGAAGATGGCCCACGCCCAGAGGTATACGCCGACGGCGTGGCCGGCGTTGCCTTCGATGTGCTTGGCGTAGAAGACGTTGAGCGCCCAGAACGAGATCCAGAACGCCCCGAAGGATGTGAACGCGACGGCGCCAAACGTGTTGCCGGTGCGGAACTCCCACATCCCCGCCAGCACCTGCGCGATGCCTCCGTAGGCAAGCGCCAGACCGAGCACGACCGGCGTGCCCTTGGCGTCGACGAGATTGGAGTTGAACATCGACAGAACGAACGTGGTCATCGCGAACGCGGCCAGACCCAGAGGACCTGGATCGGCGGGTTTCCATCCAACGACCGGAGCGGCTGCGGCTTCCGAAGCACTCTCCGCAACCTCTCTGCGACTTGGTGATGCCTCCATGGTGCTGGTCCCTCCCATCTCCCGCCCTACGCGGGACGTAGATACCGGGCTGCCGATTGCGGCCCCGGGGAGGTCCCCATCTGGCTGGCCCTCCCACATGGACCGTCGAGCACGACGCTAGGGCGCTGCGGCTGAGGTTTTCAAGCGGTCATTCGACGAGTGGGTATAGGGCACGGTGGATGGCGCTCGCGACGCGATGAACGGCATCCGCCTGCCGCTGAGGTAAGAATGTGTCGTAACGCACAATGGACATACTGCTCGGACTACTACTCGGATTGGTCGGACTACTGGTCGGTCTGACAGTTGCTGGGCCGGTCTTCGCCGCGACCCGCCGGCGGCGCACGCCGCGAGTGCTCTCCAGCGACGCTCACGCGATGCACGTGGCGCTACATGCCGCCACGGTGATGCTGCCCGACCTGCGACGTGGCCTGACTCCCGAGACCGCGTCGCGGGCCGTCCCCCATCTGCGCACGCTCACGCAGGCCTCCGCGGTGGCGCTGGCCGATCGCCAGACGGTGCTTGCATGGGACGGTGCCGGCGACGATCACCACGGCGCTGGGGACCGGCTCGCAGCGCTGGTGGCCTCCGGTGGCGAGTCACGCGTACGCGTCGAGCAGGGGCTGGGCTGCGAGCGCAGCGATTGCCGGCTGGGCGTGGTCGTGACCGCACCCCTGGTGGTCGGCGGCGAACACGTCGGCCAACTGGTCGCCATCTATCCGCACACGCGCCGGCTGATGCCCGAGGACATGCGCACCGTGACCGAGGCCGCGAGCCTTGTCTCGGCGCAGATCGAGCTCGCTGAGCTGGAGGTCCAGAGCGAGCGTCTGGCCCGCGCCGAGCTGAGCGTGCTGCGCGCTCAGATCTCGCCTCATTTCATCTACAACGCGCTCGCCGCCGTGGCGTCCTACATCCACTCCAGTCCCGAGGAGGCACGCGAGCTGCTGACCGACTTCGCCGAGTTCACGCGCTATGCCTTTCACGGTGACAGCCCGTACGTGACGGTCGCCGATGAGCTGCGCTACGTGGAGAAGTACCTGCGCCTCCAGCGCGCACGCTTCGGCGACCGCCTGACCGTAAGCCTCGAGGTGGCGCCCGAGGTGCTGCAGGCGGTGCTGCCGATGCTCTCCGTGCAGCCGCTCGTCGAGAACGCAGTCCGTCACGGGGTCGAGCAGCGGGGGGCGGGGCGGATCGAGATCGTCGGCCGCGACATCGACGCCGATG
>CAJCIJ010000282.1 GCA_903970315.1 Actinomycetota bacterium | reverse complement strand
GCCCCCCAAAGCGGCTGCCGTCTTTCCCGATCATTGATTTCAGTTCGCCGTGGCTGTAGCGTCGGATCAATTCGCCATGCCGCTTGTATCCTGCAATCCAGTTGGTCGCGAATATATTCTGCGCCTCCACGAGGGATATCTGCCCATGGCAGACCGCCTTGTACATCGCAAACTCCAGCTCGTCCTTGCGATCCGCTCCCCACTCCGACCTGCGCGGTTCCGGCCACAGGTTCCTCCGGTCCGTCGGATTCCCCCCGACGTGTTGCGGCCGACCGAAATTTGACCAGCAAAGCGGCCTGATGCCGACTGAAAATTGACCAGGGTGATGGACCTAACCTGCTGCTTTTTGCGGCAGGGGAATTGGGGTGCTCACCATGTCAATGATTGGCAAGATTCGAGGGATGCACGAGCGGGACGGCAAGTCGATCAGCGAGATTGCCCGCCTGACGAGCCTGTCGCGCAACACGATCAAGAAGTGGCTCAAGGCGCCGCGGGGCGCGGAGCCGAGGTACCGGCGCCGGCCGGTGCCGGTGAAGCTGACGCCGTTTCTGGAGGCGTTGGGGCAGGCGCTGGAGGCTGACGGACACCGGCGCAAGAGCGAGCGGCGCAGCGCCAAGGCGCTGCACCAGGAGCTCAAGGCGCTCGGATACACGGGCGGCTATAGCCGGCTGACGGACTTCATACGGGAGTGGCGCCTGCGCCAGGGCAACACGCCGGCGGCGGGCAAGGCGTTTGTGCCGCTATCGTTTGCGCTGGGCGAGGCGTTTCAGTTCGACTGGAGCGAGGAGCCGTTGGTCGTCGGGGGGATTTACCGGCGGCTGATGGTGGCGCAGATGAAGCTGTGCGCCAGCCGCGCGTTCTGGCTGGTGGCGTACCCGAGCCAGGGGCACGAGATGCTGTTCGATGCCCACACGCGCAGCTTCACGGCGCTGGGCGGTGTCGCGCGCCGCGGTATCTACGACAATATGAAGACCGCGGTCGACAAGGTGAAGAAGGGCAAGCTGCGGATCGTCAATGCCCGCTTCTCCAACCTGTGTGCGCACTACCTGTTCGACCCGGACTTTTGCAACGTCGCCTCGGGCTGGGAGAAGGGCGTCGTGGAGAAGAACGTGCAAGACAGCCGGCGGCGGATCTGGATTGACGCTGCCAAGCGCAAGTGGAGCACGCTGGACGAGCTCAACGCGTGGCTGGCCGAGCGCTGCCGGCAGCTATGGCAGGAGGTCCGCCACCCCGAGCACACGCAGTTCAGCGTGGCAGAGGTGCTCGAGCACGAGCGCTCCCACCTGATGCCGACGCCGGCGCCCTTCGACGGGTACGTGGAGGAAACGGCGCGGGTGAGCAGCACCTGCCTGGTATCGGTGGCGAGAAACCGCTACTCGGTGCCCTGTGAGCTGGCCGGGCAGATGGTGAGCACGCGGCTGTACCCGACGCGGGTCAAGGTCGTTGCGGGCGATGCGGTCGTTGCCGACCACGCGCGCCTGGCCGACAAGGCCAAGACGCGCTACGACTGGCAGCACTACATCCCGCTGGTGCAGCGCAAACCTGGCGCCTTGCGTAACGGGGCGCCGTTCCTGGACCTTCCCGAGCCACTGCAGCGGCTGCGCAAGGCGCTGCTGCGCCAAGCCGGCGGCGACCGGCTCATGGCCCAGGTGCTGGCGCTCGTGCCAACAGCGGGGCTCGATTGCGTTCTGGTGGCCGTGGACCTGGCGCTTGAGGCGACCGCGCCGTCGGGGCGTATCAGCACCGAGCACGTGATCAACGTCCTCGGAAGGCTGAACGCGACGCCGCGGCCCGAGAACGTCGCCACCTCTTTACAGGTGCAAACACCGCCGATTGCCGACCCGGCCCGTTACGACCGGCTGCGCACCATTGCCGAGGAGGCCGACCATGCGTGATGTGATCGCCGAACTCAAGGCGCTACGGTTGCGTGGTATGGCTGCCACCTGGGCCGAGATCGAGGAGCAAAACGCCTCGGCGCTCGAATCCTCGCGCTGGCTCATCGAGCAGATGCTCGGCGCCGAGGCCATGGACCGGGTCACGCGCTCGGTGAGCAACCAGATGAATGCCGCCCGCTTCCCCGTTCACAGGGACATCGCCGGCTTCGACTTCGAGGTCTCGCCCGTGGACCGCAAGCTCGTGCTGCAGCTGGCCCAGACCGAGTTCATCGAGCACGCGCACAACGTGGTGTTGGTCGGCGGGCCCGGAACCGGCAAAAGCCATCTTGCGACCGCCATTGGTGTGGCGGCGGTCGCGCAGCACGGCAAGCGCGTACGGTTCTACTCGACGATCGACCTGGTCAACGCACTTGAATTGGAAAAGGCCCAGGGTCGCGCCGGAAGGATCGCGGCGAGCATGATGCGGCTCGACGCCGTCATCCTTGACGAGCTCGGCTACCTGCCCTTCAGCCAGGCCGGCGGCGCCTTGCTCTTCCACCTGCTCAGCCGTCTATACGAGCACACCAGCGTCATCATCACGACCAACCTCGACTTCGCCGAGTGGTCGAGCGTCTTCGTCGACGCCAAGATGACCACCGCGCTCCTGGACCGGATCACGCACCACT
>CAJCIJ010000281.1 GCA_903970315.1 Actinomycetota bacterium | reverse complement strand
CGTCCTGCCGGGTCGACTACGAGCACCGAGAACTCGTCCCCGCCTCGTCGGGCGGCGACATCGCCGGGTTGTAGCTCTCCGACCAGTGCCATTGCGACCGCTCGCAGGACCTGATCGCCAACGGAGTGGTCGAATCGATCGTTGATCTCCTTGAAGTTGTCGAGGTCAATCGCAAAGAGTGCCGCTGCCGGCCTGTCGTCGCCGGCGGCGCCTAGCTTCGTGGCCACCGTCTCGCGCAGGCGCCGCATGTTTGCGATTCCAGTCAGCGGGTCGGTGTAGGCGAGCTTGCGGTTTATCGCCGCCAGCCGCCGTGTTCGGTGCCGGGTGATGCTCACCCCAGCCACGATTGCCGTATACGCGGCCATCGTCACGATCGCGTGGGCAACACGTGCGGGCCCCGGCGCCGAGAGCAGATCCACACTGACGATCGCAAACGCCACGATCACGTAGCCGATCATCGCCCGCCAGGTGTACATGTAACTTGGGACCGCCACGGTCAGCAGCGGCAGCAGCGCATATGGCAGCGCGTGTGCGCCCAGAATCACGACGCCAGCGAAATAGATTGCCAGGCCCGCGACTAGCAACACATGCGGTGCCCAGAGCAGCACCACCTTGGAGTCGCCCAGGAAGCGTCCCACCAGCAGATTGAGCGCCGCCAGTCCCAGGGCACCGCAGCCGAGGTACGTGATCGCATGCGGGGCCAGCGTCGGGTCGATTCGCGAGAGCGCAATCACGAGCAGGCCACCGACGGTGTAGAGCAGGCCTGCGATGTACCAGAGCGCTACCGGGGACATGCCGATGTCGGCCAGCTGGGTGATCAGATGGGCCGTCGCATCATCGGCGGCGCCCTCCTGACCGTGGCCTGCAGCCAGTGCCATCTGGCCCTGGTTGCCCAACGCCGCCGCGGGCACCGCGCGGCGCCGGATATCGCGGTCATCCGCAGATCTCCCGTTGCCGCGACTTTCCCTGTATGCGGTGTCGCTGACGCCGCCGACCAATGGCATGGCCCCTCTATCGTCGCTATTTCGTCGCCAGACCACTGTTGGCCGTCCAAATGGCCGCGCGTACGACTGGCCCGCGGCGTTGGCAGATCGTGTGCATCGGACCCTCAAGCGCGGGCTGCGCGCGACCGATAGCAAAAGACCATGTCAATCGAGCTGGCAGAGCGAGCCGCGCCCTCGGAACTCGCCAATCGCCGCGGGCCCGAGCGCTCGGTATCACAAGCCGGACCACTGGGGCCCGACGCGGCAATTCGGATGCCGCCCCATGTGACCGTCGGCGCCCTGAAGCAGTCGTGGCGTTACGTGCGAGACCCCCTCGGCTTCCATCTCGGCCCCGCCGGCGAGTTCCAAGACGCTTGGGTGGTCCGGATCATGATTCGCGACGAACCCATGGTGGTGACGTGTCACCCCGACCATGTCAAGGCGCTCTTTACCGCCAAGCCCGACGACGTGCCGTCGATGACCAGAGAGTCGCCACTGCGTCCCGTGCTCGGCCCCGGCTCGGTTCTGACCTTGCTCGGCGACGAGCACATGCGCCACCGCAAGCTGTTGTTGCCCGCGTTTCACGGCGCAGCGGTCGCACACTACATGCAGATGATCTCGACGGTGGCACAGACCGAGATCGACAGCTGGCCTGTGGGTGAGCCCTTTGCGTTGGCGCCGCGCATGCAGGCCGTCACACTCGATGTGATCATGGGCGGAGTTTTCGGGATGACATGCCCGCCGTCGCGCGGCAGCGGCGAGTGGCGACTGCGGCAAACGTTGAGAAGGGTGATGCGGATCTCAACGCACCCTCTCTGGCCGCTTGTGGAATGGCACAACCGCGGCGCGCCCGCCCAACCAAGGGGCGTGCTCCGTGGGCTCATGTGGCTGCTGGACCGTGAGCTGTATGCCGCGATCGCGCGGCGTCGTGCTGCGGGTGTCTCGGCGGGCGAGGCCGACGTTCTCTCGGTGCTGCTGCAGGCGCGCGACGAGGACGGCGAGCCGCTCTCTGATCGCGACCTACGAGACGAGTTGCTCACGCTCGTGCTCGCTGGACACGAGACGACCGCCAACTCGCTGGCTTGGACGTTCGAGCGGCTGCTGCGCACGCCCGCTGCGTATGAGCGCTTGCGGGAGCTCGCCAGGTCCGATGACCGCGCCGCCGACGCCTACATCGAGGCCACAATTCACGAGGGCATGCGCGTGCGCCCGGTCGTTCCCATGATCGGGCGGCGGCTGACCGGGCCGTGGCAGCTCGGTGATTACGTCGTTCCCGCCAAAACTCCCGTGCTGATCAGCATCCTCGCTCTGCATCACCGGCCCGACATATACCCCGAGCCGCACGTCTTCTTACCCGAGCGTTTCCTGGAGCAGCGCCCAGGGACATACACCTGGATCCCGTTCGGCGGAAGCGTCAGACGTTGCCTGGGGGCCGAGTTGGCGATGGCCGAGCAGCGGGTCGTGCTGCGGGCGATCGCCGAACGAACGGACATGTTTGCGCCAGACCTCGCCCCTGAACGTGCCCGGCAGCGCAACGTCACGATGATCCCGCAACACGGCGGTCGGGTAGTCGTGGCAGCCAAGCACGTCGCGTGCCCCCCGAGTGCACGCGCCGCCGGCGCCGGCGCTGGGCCGGGCACCGGCGAAACGGCGCCGAGCGCCGCCAACGGCCACCCAGCTGCTTAGATCTCTCTCGACCAGCAGCCGATTGGAACCCGTTGCGTGCAGCGAACGGAGACGCCATGGACTTCCAGAGAGCCATCCGCACGCGCCGCACCCACAAGGCGTTTGGCGCCGAGCCCGTTGACCGCGCCACGCTGCTTGAGCTGTTCGAGCTGGCCCGCTGGGCACCGAACCACAACCTCACCAACCCGTGGCGCTTTCGCGTGCTCGGCCCCGAGGCCCGCTCGATGCTTGCCCGCGAGGCAGAGATCGCAAAGCCCGGCTCGGCGATCAAGCTAAAACGCGCACCCACGCTGATCGTCGCGAGCGCCAAGCTCGACGGTGACGTCCTTCAGCAGCGCGACGACCTGATCGCTGCCGCAATAGCGGCCTACATCGTCCTGCTGGCAGCACACGCACGTGGACTCGCCGGCTACTGGCGCACGCTCGCGTTGCTCGACAAGCCCTCCGTGCGTGCACCGCTGGGGTTCGCTGCAGACGAGCAGGCGATTGGACTGTTGCACCTCGGCAGACCGCTGCAAGACCAACGGGTTCCCGAGCGCGCTGCAGTCGACGAGATCGCCCGT
>CAJCIJ010000280.1 GCA_903970315.1 Actinomycetota bacterium | reverse complement strand
GCATCATCGTCAATTTCGGCGTGGAGACGAAGGACCGCGCCTGCATGGATCTGAAGGAGGTGCTGTCCGCCCAGCGCTTCAAACAGGGCGGGCGCCGCAAGCAGGCCATGGCGCGCGAGCACGTCGATTTGTTCATCGTCGCGGCTCATGCTGCCGGCGTGCCGAGCCTCGCGCTCGCCGTGGCGATCCAGTTCTCTTGCGCGCTGCGGCAGAAGGACGTCATCAGGGAATGGGTGCCCGACGGGCATCGCGGCCAGCGATGGGCCTGGGGCTTGCTGTGGGGCGAGCACGTCCGGGCGGACTGTACGCTCACCAAGCCCACGTCGAAGGCGAACGGCAACGAGGTGGCCGAGTTCGATCTCCGCCTTCTACCGCTCGCCATGGCTGAACTGCAGCGCACCCCGCCCGAGGCACGCATCGGTCCAGTCGTCCGCTGCGAGGGTACTGGCCGGCCTTGGAAGCAGCGGCTGTTCGCCCAGCGCTTCCGCGAGGTGGCGCGAGCCGCCGGGATCCCGGACGACGTGTGGAACATGGACAGCCGCGCCGGCGCCGTCACAGAAGCCTACGACAAGGGAGCCCGGGAGGAGGACGCGATGGACCTCGCCACCCACAAGGAGCGCAAGACGAATCATACCAACCGTCATAATTTCTGACACGTTGCCCACTGGCGGGTCGTGATGGATTGAACAGTTGCAGAGTCTGCGATGAAGGTATTCCAGGCGTCACAGCATGCGCTCACGATGTCATCGTAAGATGCAAAGAGACGGTGGGCCAATTTTGTGCCGCGCAGATAGGCCCACACATTCTCGATCGGGTTGAGCTCTGGTGCATAGGGCGGCAGTTTGACGAGGGTGATGTTGGCGGGAACGACCAGCTTGTCGCTGACGTGCCAGCCGGCCCCGTCCATCACGAGAGCCGCATGGGCGCCCGGCGACACGGCTGCGCTGATTTCGGCCAGGTGCAGGTTCATGGCGTCCGTGTTGGCGTGGGGCATGACCAGTCCCGCGCCCACGGCCCGCTCCGGGCACACGGCGCCGAACAGGTAGGCCCAGGCGTAGCGGGTATCCTGCACCGCGCGCGGCCGCGTGCCACAGCGGGCCCACACGTAGGCGAGCGTGCCTTTCTGTCCGACGCGCGCCTCGTCCCTTCGACAGGCTCAGGGCAGGCTCTGAAACCAGATCTCGATCGCCTTCTCGGCCGCGGCCGTCGGCAACAGCTTCCTCACGATGTCGGCGAAGCTTTTTTAAAAAGCTCCTGCGCCTCTGGATCACTCTTGGGGTGTTGCGGACGCACAGACACGTGACGGAAGCCACGGTCGTTCAGGATGCGGCCGACCGAGCGCTCGCCCAATGCGACCTTGTACTTCTCGGCGATGACGCGTTGCAGATCCGCGCAGCGCCAGCGCACCACGCCATCCGTTGCGATGTCGGGTCCGGCCTCGACGACCTTGTCCAGGTCCTTCAACTGGTCTTCGTTCAGCCGAGCTGGACGACCGCTGCGGGGCTTGTCGACAAGACCGACCGGACCTTCCGCGTTGAACCGATGAACCCAGTCGCGCAGCGTTTGCCGGTCCATGCCGGCCGCCGTCGCGGCTTCGGTGCGCGAGTCCCCGTCCATCACAGAAGCGATCGCCAGCAGACGTCGAGCCTGGGCCACGTTGCGGCAAAGCCGCGCCATCCGACGCAGTTCCGCGGCGCTCTCCTCCGCCCGCGTGATCTTAAGCCCGATCGCCATGGCCACATCCCCAGCAAAGCAGGCCATCAGCGAATCAAAAATCCACCCCCGAGTCCAGGCGAGTCAGGAGTTCAAACGATTGGTATGATACGTTCGACGCGGTCCACGGCGGCCAGCAACTCCGGCTGTTCAACGCGCACCACGACGACTACGGCTTCCAGCCCATCGTCGTGTTCGATGGCGAGGGCCGGTTCGTGGCGGCCGTGCTGCGCCCGGCCAAACGGCCCAAGGGCGTCGAGATCCGCGGCCACCTGCGCCGGCTCATCCGCGCGATCCGCGCCCACTGGCCCCGCACCGAGATCCTGATCCGCGCGGACGGCCACTACGGCGTGCCGGAGGTGATCGACCTGTGCCGGGCGATGGATCTGCGCTTCATGCTCGGCGTGCCCACCAGCACGACGTTGCGCAAGCACGTCGCCGGGATCGAGGCTCAGGTGGCGGCCCGCTTCGCCGCCAAGGGCGGCCCCGACAAGGTGCGACGCTTCACCGATTTCTACGACGGCGCCAAGAGCTGGAGCCGAACGGAACGTATCATCGCCCGCACCGAGACCGGTCACCAGGGCACCGACACGCGCTTCGTCGTCACCGACCTCGCCGGCCGGTCCAAGGCGCTCTACGAGAAGATCTACTGCCGGCGCGGCCAGGCCGAGAACCACATCAAGGCCTGGAAGACCCACCTCGCGGCCGACCGCACCTCCTGCACCCGGGCCGTCGCCAACCAGTTCCGGCTGTTCCTGCACGCCGGGGCCTACTGGCTCTTGTGGGGGCTGCGCGCCGCCATGCCGAAGCACTCCGACTGGCGCGTCGCCCAGTTCGACACCTTGCGCCTTCGCCTCATCAAGGTCACGGCCCGCGTCGTCGAGATGAGGACGCGGATCCGCGTCCACATGCCCCGAGCCTGCCCGGTTCAGGCCGTCCTGCGCCCCGTCCTCACCCGCATTCCGCGTCTGGTGATATGACACAAGGGGCTGCCTGCGCCCCGTCATC
>CAJCIJ010000279.1 GCA_903970315.1 Actinomycetota bacterium | reverse complement strand
GCCGAGGTGCGGCTGGTCAGCGAGACCCCGCCGGTGTCCACGACCGCCACGACCGCCACGACGCTGACCACGCACTCCACATCGAGGTCCTCGGCAGCCAAGCCGGGCGGCGGCCACCGAGCGGCCGCGACATCGAGCTCGACCACCTCGACATCTGCCACCGCGACGTCGTCGACGCCGGCATCCTCGGGCCAAGGCTCCACCGGATCAACGGGCTCAACAGGCGCGGCCAACGGTCCGGCGACCAAGCTTCCGCCGATCAAGCACGTGTTCGTGATCATGCTCGCCGACGAGCCCTACGCGGCGGTGTTCGGTCCGGAATCCAAGGCCACGTACCTCGCCCACACCCTGGAGCACAAGGGCGAGCTGCTGGTGCACTTTGACGCCGTGGCCCACGAAGACCTGGCCGGCGAGATCGCGCTCATCAGCGGCCAGGGCCCGACCGAGGAAACGGCGGCCAATTGCGCCAACTACACGTCGATCACCCCCGCCGCAGGCGGGCCCAACGAGCAGGTGATCGGGCAGGGCTGCGTCTATCCCAAGCTGACAGAAACCCTGGGCAGCCAGCTGACGGCCAAGCACCTGACTTGGCGCGCGTACATCGAAGACGGCGGCGGCTGCACGCACCCGGCGCTCGGCACCCCCGATCCCTCCTCGGCCGCCGGCTCGACGATCCTGTCGCCGACCTACCTGGACCCGTTCCTGTACTTCGACTCGGTCATCGGCTCGCAGCTGTGTGGTTCCGAGAACGCCACGGTGACGCGGCTGGCGGGAGACCTGGAAAACGAATCGACGACGCCCAACTTCTCCTACATCGTCCCCGACCGCTGCCACGACGCAAGTCCCAACCCATGCAGCCCGGGTGTGCTTGCGGGGCCGGCCGACGCCGACAGCTTCCTGGAATCGGTGGTACCCAAGATCCTGGCCTCACCGGCCTACAGGAACAACGGCCTGCTGGTGATCACGGTCGACAACGCGCCGGCAACGGGCCAGTACGCAGACTCAAGCTCCTGCTGCGGCCAGCCGCAGTTCCCCGATCTGCCCGCCTCGACTGGGCCCGCAGGCAGCGCCCGCGGTGGCGGCCAGGTGGGAGCGCTGCTGCTGTCGCCCTATGTCAAAGCGGTGGCGGCCGAACACGAAGAGCTGCCGGCCAACACGTTCTCCCTGCTTGCCACGTTCGAGGATTTCTTCTCCCTCGGACACCTCGGTTACGCCGGCACATCCGGGGCCTCGGCCTTGGCGCCGTCGCTGTTCACGGCCTCGCCGCAGGCCGGCTGATCGCGGGCACGAGCCACGGCGAGGTAGCGCGGGCGGGCGAACACACCTTGTTCACAAACCCCGCTTCCGTTCCCTGGAGACTGCGAATCGCTCTGCCCAGGGTGAGCTTGCGGCGGGGCGCGATCCCGGACTGCGACTGACGACCCAAGGAGCTGACCAGATGATGCCGGCAACCGACCAGCTGCACGACGATCGCCCCAGCCGATCGACCACCCGTCGCGGGCGGCGACCCCTTTTCCGCGCCGGCGCCGGCACGCTGTCTGTCCTTGCCGCCCTGGCCCTGTCGGTGCCCGCCGTGGCCGGTGGGTCAAAGCGCGCGCTGACCATCTCGGGCTCCACCTCGATGTACCCGCTCATGATCCAGCTCGCGAAGGCCTGGCACAAGGCCTCCCACGAACCCGAACCTCACACCAGCCAGGGATCCACGGACGTGGGGATCGAGGAAGTCGCTGCGGGGCGCGTTGACATCGGCGACGCATCGCGCAACCCGATCGAGGGGGTCGACCCCTCAGGGCTCGTGTTCAGCAAGATCGCCCGCGACGGCGTGTGCGTGATCACCAACCCCAAGAACAAGCTCACAAACGTCAGCCAGGAAGAGATCAAGAAGATCTACACCGGCGAAGTGGTCAACTGGGAAGAAGTGCCCGGTGCAACCGTGAGCGGGCCGATTGCGCTCTTTGACCGCATCTCCTCCTCCGGTACCCAGGCGGCCTTCCAAGACATCTTCCTGGGCGAAGAAACCAAGATCTCAAACAAGGCCGAAGCCAAGGAATCAAACGGGCTTGAGCAGAACTCCGTGGCCCACGACGAACAGGGCATCGGCTTCGTGTCGTTCAAGTTCACCGAAGGCGTCAACGCCGTTGGCTACCAGGGTGTGGCGTGCAACCTGCGCAACGCCAAGTCCGGCCAGTACGAAGGGGTGCGTAACTTCTTCATGGTCACCAAGGGTCCGCCCAAGGGCTCGGCCTTGAAGTTCATCACCTGGATCCGCAGCCCGCACAACGCGGTGGCGCACAAGATCATCGCCTCGGACTGGATCCCGCTGAACGCCGGCTGAGGCCGGGGCGGGCGGTGCCGACGTCATGCAGCGCTCGGCAGACTGGCGCGCCGAGTGGGCCTTGCGCGCGGTCGCGCTGGGCCTGCTCGCCGTAATCGTCCTGATCGCTGTCACGGTCTTCAGCGAAGCGTGGCCGTCGTTCTCGCACAACGGGCTTGCATGGTTCGGCTCGGGCAACCCCGAAGAAGAGGTCAAAGCGATGATCGCGGGCCCCGGCGCCGCGGGCGGCGCCGCGTGGACCTTCCGCGCCTGGCCGCTGATCTGGGGCACGATCCTCACGACGGGATTGGCCGTGCTCTTCGCCGTGCCAATCGCGATCCTGGCGGCGGTATTCATCGTCGAGATGGCGCCGCAGCGCGTGCGCCGCATCGCCGAGCCCACGATCCAGCTGCTGGCGGGGGTGCCGTCGGTCGTCTACGGCCTGGTCGGAATCCTGGTGATCGCGCCGTGGGTGGAAAGCACGTTCATCTCCACGGGCCGCAAGGAGTCCGTCGATCGCGTGGTGCAGCTGACGGGCACCAGCTTCAGCCTGGGCGCGTTCATCCTCATGATCATGATCCTGCCGATCCTGATCTTTCTGACAGTAAACGCGCTGCAGGCGGTACCGCGCAGCTGGACGGAGGGCTCGGCGGCGCTTGGCGTAAACCGCTGGCGCACGATCCGCCGGGTGTCGCTGCGCACGGCGCGGCCGGCAATCGTGGCCGCCGCCGTGTTTGCCACCGGCCGGGCGATGGGCGAGGCGATCATGCTCAGCATGGTCGCGGGCTCGCGGCCGTTTGCACCCAACCCGCTTGACGGCCTGACCTTCTTCTTTGAGCCCGCACAGACGATGGCCTCGGCGATCGTGCGCTACATCGACGCCTTCGCCGTGCCCACGGTCAGGCACACCCTCTATGCCATCGGCGCGGTCCTGCTGGTGTCGGCAATCATGTTCTCGGTCGCCGGGTGGGCGGCGCGACAGCCGCTGAAGCGCTACGGCATCGGCGGCTAGGGAGCGGCTCGGTGCCCACAGCGACGCCAACCCCGGCTTCGGCGGCTGCCCACCAAAACGGCGCCCGCGACGCGGCGCACTCGGGCCCGCCGGCCGCGCCGCCCCCTGGCCTGCACCGTTCCGCACGCGGGCTCGACACGGTGCGCAGCTGGCCGCTGGCCGATCAGATCGCCTACGCCCTGTGCTGGGTGGTCGGCGTGGGCCTGTGCGTGGCCGCCGTGGCCATCGTCGGACTGTTCGCGGTCAAGGGCCTCTCCTACCTGAGCCCCAGCCTGCTGTTGCAACACCCCAGTGCCTCCCCCAAGCAGAGCGCCTCCGGGGGCTTTTTGGACCCGCTCGAGGGCACGCTGATCCTGACGGCCGTGGGCACACTGATCGCCGCCCCCATTGGGGTCGCGCTGGCTGTCTGGCTGACCGAGTACGGGCGTCCGGTGTGGCTGGCACGCTCTCTGGAGGCCGCCGTGGAGATGATCGCCGGCACTCCCGACGTGCTGCTGGCGCTGTTTGCCGTGGCCGTATTTGCGCGCCAGGCGCTCGCGTTTCTATCCTCGACGTCGGCCGGCGGGGCGGTCTCTGGCAGGTCGTTTCTGACAGCGGGGCCGGTGCTCGCGCTCGTGGCCGTACCCCTGGTGGTGGGCGCTACGCGCGAGGCCCTCACGTCGGTCCCCAGGCACATGCGCGAGGCCTCCTATGCGCTTGGCAAGACAAAGGCCAGGACGATCCGCAAGGTGCTCTTGCCCTCCGTGCGTCCCGGCATCGCCCGCGGCGTCACCCTGGGCGCCGGCCGCATCATGGCCGACACGGCGATCGTCATCTACGTGCTCGGCGGCCTCCTGCGCCTGACAGCGGCCGGCGGCCTGCCTGTGCTGTCGACACTGCGCGGCGAAGGCACCACGCTGACCAACTAC
>CAJCIJ010000278.1 GCA_903970315.1 Actinomycetota bacterium | reverse complement strand
GGCAACGCCAACGGTGCGGGCGAGGAGAACCGCAATGTGGCACGCATGGCGGCGCTGATTGCGGGTCTGCCGGACAGCGTCCCAGGTGTCACGGTCAACCGCCTGTGCGCGTCGGGCCTTGAGGCGGTAAACCAAGCCGCGCGCGCCGTCAGACTGGGCGACGCCGAGTTGGTCCTGGCGGGAGGCGTGGAATCCATGACGCGCGCGCCCCTGGTGGCGCTGAAGGCCGAACGGGCCTACGGACGTGGCACGACGGAGCTCGTGGACTCGACGATCGGCTGGCGCTTTGTAAACCCCAGGCTGGCTGCAAGCCATTCGACCGAAGGCATGGGCGAGACCGCGGAGAACGTCGCCGAGCGCTTTGGTGTGGGACGCCAAGAGCAGGACGCCTTTGCGCTGCGGTCACATGAGCGCGCCACGGCGGCTGCGCAGGCAGGCACATTTGACCGCGAGCTTGAGCCCGTCACCGTGCCCCAGCGCCGTGGCGAGCCCGTGGTGGTGGACCGCGACGAGGGCCCGCGCGCTGACGCCTCGCTGGAGTCGCTGGGCAAGCTTCCAGCCGTGTTCCGCGACGGGGGTACCGTCACGGCGGGTAACTCCTCGCAGATCAACGACGGCGCGGCGTGCCTGGTGGTGGGCTCCGAGCGGGCTGCGGACCGTCTTGGGCGAAAACCCTTGGCCCGTATCGTGGCGACGGGTGTCGCGGGGGTGGACCCCGCGGTCATGGGGATCGGCCCCGTGCCGGCTTCGCGCATGGCTCTGCAGCGGGCGGGTCTGGACATGACCGACATCGACCTGGTGGAGCTAAACGAGGCCTTTGCCTCCCAGTCGCTTTACTGCCAGCGCCAACTGCAGATCCCCGATGAGCGCCTGAATGTAAACGGCGGCGCCATCGCCCTGGGACACCCCCTGGGATGTTCCGGTGCGCGCCTGGTGGGCACGCTGGCACACGAGCTGCAAGCCCGCGGCGGGCGCTACGGCCTGGCGACGCTGTGCATCGGCGTGGGCATGGGGCTGGCGACGATCATCGAAGCCGTCTGACCGCACAGGCCGCACCGGCGGAAGGGCCGGGCTAGGAGAGCTTGGGCGTCGCCCAGGGGGCCTGCACGCGCTCTGCCAGGAGGTCGGGAAGGGAGTCGATGGACACCCGCTCCTGGGTCAGTGAGTCACGGTCGCGGACGGTCACGGTGTGCTCCTGGATGCTGTCGTGGTCGATGGTCACGCACCACGGCGTGCCGATCTCGTCCTGGCGTCTGTAGCGCTTGCCGATCGCGCCGCCGTCGTCGTACTCGACCATCCCCAGCCCAATCTTGGACCGGAGCGCGGCGAACACCTCGCGCGCAAGCTCGGGCTGCCCGTCCTTGCTTACCAGGGGAAGCACCGCAGCCTTGATGGGTGCCAGGCGCGGGTGCAGGCGCAGCACCGTGCGCGTCTCCCCCTTTCCGGCACCCTCGCGGGCCACCTCTTCCTCGTCGTAGGCGTCAACGAGGAAGGCGAGCGTCGCGCGGTCTGTCCCGGCGGCGGGCTCGATCACGTAGGGCACGTAGCGCTGGCCGGACGCTTGATCGAAGTACTCGAGCTTCTCGCCGGAGTGCTGGGCATGCTGGGTCAGGTCGAAGTCGGTGCGGTTGGCGATGCCCTCAAGCTCCCACCAGTTTCCCACCGGGCCGTCCCCCCCGTCGTCGCCGCCCGCACCGTCGCCGTCGCCGGCACCCGCCCCACCCTTGGCGGAGTGGGTTGGGGGGAACAGGTACTCGACGTCGCTTGTGCCGGCCGAGTAGTGCGAAAGCTCGTCGGTCTCGTGGGCGCGCAGACGCAGGTGGTCGGGGCGTATGCCCAGCCCCGTGTACCAGCCAAGGCGCTGTTTGAGCCAGTAGTCGTGCCATCGCGGCGCCTCGTCGGGAGGCACGAAGAACTCCATCTCCATCTGCTCGAACTCGCGCGTGCGGAAGATGAAGTTGCCCGGGGTTATCTCGTTGCGGAACGACTTGCCGACCTGGGCAATTCCGAAGGGAGGCTTCTTGCGCGAGAACTGCAGGACGTTCTTGAAGTTGATGAAGATCCCCTGGGCGGTCTCGGGGCGCAGGTAGGCCACCGCACCGGACTCCTTGACGGGCCCGATCGTGGTTTCGAACATGAGGTTGAAGTCACGGGCCTCGGTGAGGTCGCACTCGGAGAATTCGCCGGGATGCTTGGAGGGCTTCTTGGGGCACTGGAGTTCTGAGAGTTGGTCGGCGCGAAAGCGCTGGCCGCAGGAGCGGCAGTCCACGAGGGGGTCGGTGAACCCGGCCAGGTGGCCTGAGGCCTCCCATACTCGCGGGTGCTGGAGGATCGCCGAGTCAAGCGCCACGACGTCGTCGCGATCCTGGATCATGGCGCGCCACCACTCGCCCTTGACGTTGCCCTTCAAGAGCACCCCGTAGTGCCCGAAGTCGTACGTCGAGCCCACCCCGCCGTAGATCTCCGAGGAGGGGAAGATGAAGCCTCGCCGCTTGCACAGGGCGACGATCCGGTCCATGGTTACGACGTCGGCCACGGCATGGACTCTAAGCTACCTCCCGCCCCCAAGGACTCCCCGGGGCCTGCCAAGGGCGTGCCAGGGCCGTGTCTCTAGGAAAGGAGCACCGTGGATTTCGATCTCACCGACGAGCAGGAGCTGATCCGCGCCACGGCGCGCGAGTTCACCGACAACGAGGTTGTCGAGCGGTCGCGGCAAAACGCGCGCAACCATCATTTTGACCTGGAGCTGGTGGGCAAGATCGCCGCTCAGGGCTACCTTGGCGCGATCATCCCCACGCAGTACGGGGGTGCGGGCCTTGACTACATCAGCTACGGGCTGATCGTCGAGGAGATTGGCCGCGGCGACTCGGCTGTGCGCACGGTCATCTCCGTACAGACCTCGCTGGTGTGCTCGGCGATCCTGAAATGGGGCACCGAGGAGCAGAAGCTGCGCTGCCTGCCCAAGCTCTGCTCGGGCGAGTGGCTGGGGTGCTTCGGCTTGACCGAGCCCGGCAGCGGCTCGGATGCCGCCAGCCTGCGAACGCGCGCCAAGCGCACGGACTCCGGCTGGGTGCTCAACGGCTCAAAGATGTGGATCTCGATGGGAAACCACGCGCGCCTGGCGCTGATCTTCGCCC
>CAJCIJ010000277.1 GCA_903970315.1 Actinomycetota bacterium | reverse complement strand
GCCGGCAAGGTGCGGGCGCCGCTCGGTCCAGTCAAGGCACGGCCGGGTCAGCGCACGTCGTCCCCGCTGTAGCGCCTCGATGTCGAGCCCAAACTGGCCGAGCCGTTCCTGGCCGGTGGCGGTTAGCGGAAACCCGTCGTTGGAGGCGCCGATTAGCTCGTGGTGTTCAAGGGATTCCGTGATTGCTACCCCGAGTGTGCCGGCGAGATGGTCGTAGCAGGTGCGTGCGCGGCACATCGCCTCGCCCCGGCTTGACTCGCGAAGGCTGTTCGCGCGCCGCTGCGGCGCGATCGCGAGGAGCGCCTCGATTGCTTCCGCTGTGTGGCGGTCCGCGAGGCGGTAGTAGCGGTTGCGCCCCCGGCGCTCTGCGGTGAGCAGGCCGCCATCGGTCAGCTTCGTGAGGTGTGAGCTAGCGAGCGATGAGCTCGCACGGGCGCGGGCGGCGAGCTCGCGAGCGGGGAGCTCATCGCCTCCGAGCAGGGCGAGCAGCATGCTTGCACGCTTTTGGTCACCCATCAGGGCGGCCACGGCGGCGAGGTCGGCATCAACGAGCACTCGTCCAGCTTAGCCGTTGAATAGCTCAACGAGAATTGAACGGTTTCGCGTCTAGCGTTAGGGCATGACGGAACACGCCGAGACCCCGACGCCAGCTGTAGTGACCCTTAGCCCGAGCGGTCGCAGCGCCCGGCGTGGAGAGCCGGCGGGCGGGGTAGACGGGTCCGCCGGGACTCTCTCGCGCTGGGTGGCCAACAGGAGTCAGGTGCTCGTGCTCGCTGCCGTGTGCTTAGGGCAGTTCATGCTGCAACTAGATACGACGATCGTCAACGTGGCGCTCCCGAGCATCGCGCGCAGCCTGCACGCCTCAACCGGCGGCCTGCAGTGGGTGGTCGACGCCTACATCCTAGCGCTCGCGAGCCTGCTGCTCAGCAGCGGACGGATCGGGGACCGGTCGGGTCACAAGCGCGTATATCTCGTCGGGCTCGCCCTGTTCGCACTCGGTTCGGGTCTGTGCGCTCTCGCGAGCACCACGGGGGAGCTTGTCTGCTTCCGAGTACTGCAGGGCGTCGGGGCGGCGATCGAGCTCCCGGCCACGCTTGCACTGATCACCAGCACCTTCCCAGGCACGCGCGAACGTGGTCGCGCTGTGGGGCTGTGGGCCGGCGCTGGAGGTCTTTCGCTCGTCCTTGGTCCAGTGCTGGGGGGTGTGCTGCTCCGATGGCTCGCATGGCCTGCCGTGTTCCTGGTCAACCTCCCGGTTGCAGCCGTTGCTGGCACGCTGGTCCTAACCGCAGTGCCGAAGGACCACGACGCACGTGCGGGGCGCGTGGACCTGCCCGGGCAAGCACTCGCGGCCGCGAGCCTTGGCATGCTGGCCGCAGCTGCGATCCAGGGCGGACGGCAGGGGTTCTCGGAAGCCGTGCCGATCCTGCTTCTGCTGGGCGGTCTCCTCGTGCTGGTCGCCTTTCTGGCCGTCGAGCACCGGCGCAATGAGCCGATGCTTCCGCTCGGGTACTTCCGCTCGGGCACTTACGCGGTGGCGAATGTTGCCGGGCTGATCATGGGGTTCGTCATGTTCAGCATCCTGTTCATCTTCGCGCTTTACTTCCAGCAAGTCGCCGGATACTCGCCGCTTCAAGGCGGGCTGAGCTTCATCCCGTTGTGCGGCGCGTTCGCCGCTACCGGCCCACTCATCGGGCGATACGTCCACCGCACCGGCCATTGGCCTCCGATGGCAGCAGGGCTTGCCCTCATTGCTCTCGGTGCTCTGCTGCTCTCCCGCGTTGACTTAAACACCGGCTATTCGGCGATATGGCCCGCGTTCGCCATCGTCGGTGTCGGCTACGGCATCACCTCGACCCCGATGGCCACCGCTGTGCTGGGCGCGGTCCCACCGGACCGCGCGGGCATGGCCTCCTCGACCATGAACACTGCACGCCAGATCGGCGGCGTCTTCGGAGTAGCGATCCTCGGGTCGCTACTCCCCGGGGCGTCGGGCGCCAGCGGTTACGCCCAACGGTTCACAGCCGCAATGCACGACGGGCTGATCATCGCCGCGGCCTGCGCACTCGTCGGCGCCACGCTTGCCGCAAACCAGGGCCGACGCCGGCGCCGATAGTCCCCCTCATGCAGAGAACCCGGATACAGCCGCGGCATCAACGTCAGCGGGGAACGGGCGCTCTCTTTCAGCCGTTTCCCGTCGAGGTCGCCTCGGTCTTCGCGGCGCGCTGGGGCTGACCGAGGAGGCGTGCGCGGGTCAGACGGAGCACGGACTCCAGCGGAAGTAACGCGTGGCCACCGCGAACGGATTTCGGGTTTTCGTGTCGCCGGGGGAGCCTGAAAGCCAGTGAGCGAGTCGGAAGGTATTTCGACTCCGCAGGATGGTGTTGACGTTGTCGCGACCGCGGAACTCAGCGAAACAGCGAAAGAACTCGCCTCGAAGCAGGACACGAGCGAGTTTGGGGCGCCGACCACGACGCTACCGACCAAACACGCGTGGCTTGGCGCCCTCGAGCTCGACACGGAAGAACTACCCTCCGGTGCGTTCAACATGGGTGCACGCTCATACGTCCCAGGCATCGGACGCTTCCTCGAGCCAGACCCGCACCCCGGCGGGTCCGCGAACGCGTACGCGTACACCTTCGATGATCCAGTCAACAGCTTTGATCCCAGCGGCGAACTCACGTGGGGACTATCGGGCCAAGAGCTAGGCGGCGCAGAAGCCGTCGCGGGCGACGTCGTCACACGAGAACTGGCCCGGGAAGAAGCGGCGAGGCGAGCCGCCGAAGAAGCGACCCGCGCTACAGCAGAAGAGGCCGCGATAGCGGCGGGTCCCCAATACAATGGCGGCGAAGAAGAATGGGAAGAAGAAGAAGGCGGCTATGAATACGCGGCGGACCATCAAGGGACCGAAGGCGACGGCCAGGAAGCCCATGTCGAATCAGCAATCCTGGAACTCAAGGGCTCTACTTTTGGCCCGCAAATTGAAACAGCGCTGGGCGGAGTCCACGACGCAGAACAGGCCAACGTGCGCTCCACGTTAACGCTTTGTGGCATAGCGGCGAGTCGCGCGACACGGGGGCGGAAGCTCTGCGCGCAATATGTTGACGTTTTTAGTGAAATCGGCAAAGGCCTAAGCAAGGGATGGGGTTTGATCAAGAAGGGGGGCACAAATCTCTATCACAAAGGAGTCCGTCTGCTTCAGTGGGCGCGGAAGGAGCAGTGTGAGTACCTTCAGCGCGCGGGATGTAATCAGATCACGAACACGGCAACTTCATGCGAAGTGGCAGGCGCGAGCCTCTGGGCGAGCGGGTTCTTCGCTGCGGGGCCGGCCCTCTCCTGGCTGATCCGTGCGGCCGGCACAGCGGACTACTTCTCATGCTAACGGGCCGTTATGTCTGGCAGAGAGCAAACCAGTTGGTCGAGCGACAGCCGACTTGGCGCCTGTACGCTGGGCTTGTGATTATCGGTTTCGCTGTCGGTACTGCGACGGGACATAGTTTAGGCGCTAACGTCGATAACGCTGCATTCGCCTCGATTTTTATTGGGGTCGGGGATGGGATCAGACGATTTGCAAAGCGGCATCGAAAGACCTCTTGAGTCGAGGTCGGGTCGCGACCCCGGAGCTGCGGGAGATTCCCGAGCGAAGCACCCGTCTCATAAGGCTCTGCCGCTGCGGAGGCTGCTGCGGACCACCTCGGCCAAGAGGGCGATCCCTCCCACAGCTCATATGAGCGTCGCAGAGGAGGGCGCTGGACCGCTGATATCTGGCTTGCCGAACCGTCCGTCTCATTGCTTTTACGTGTTGACGATCTCAACGCGGACCTCATACGAGACCACAGAACCGTCGATTGCCAAATTTGGGAGGGCCTCCGGCGGCGGGGACGATCATGACTCGGCACGGGCTGTGGACCGCGCCCACGATTAACACTGATGGCGAAAGTCGGCGCGGAAGGGCTCTGTCGCAGCCCACCCCTGACCCTGCTCGCGTAGCCGGTCGGGGCACGGAAACGCAAAGGTGGGCGCACAGGGACGGCGATCTGTTTCATGCTCAGCGTGGAGGTCGACGCGCGTTTCTCCGGCCGAAGGCTTTTCTCGTGTAGACAGCGGTGACCACCGGAGTGCCTAGAGAGATTCAAATAACGCAGATAAGGTCTCAGACGAACCGATAAATGGGCTTCGGCGATTCGAACCTGGGTTGTTGGCGCGTTGCCCTTTGCGGTCATCCTCGCGGGTTGCGGTGGGGCGCACGCCCCGAGCGTGCTTGGTGAACCACTGCGGACACCAGGTCCACCGGGAGCCCGAACCGGCTCGCTAGAAACGATGGCGCTGTCAACGCGGCTCCGAGGGCGCGTCGGTCGCTCGAATGAAGTTCGCCGACGACACGCATCTCTGCCGCGGCAGACTACCGGCCTGGCCGCCGCGAGAAGTCGAGGAACTCTACGCTGCAAAAAAGGCAGTCACGACAACCACCCAATGAAAGATGGGAACCTACAAAACAAGTCGCCGTCGATCCCAGCCCGGCTCAGCCACGCTCTTCGCGGGAGGCGACCTCTCACCGGCCCTGCGTCGTGGCTTGAGGGTCTCCTCACACGTGGATGCGAGCGCGCGGCCGATGCCCCGCCGCGCTGTTACTGCGGACGAGGAGCGGTACTCTCGTTTGCCCGCGCGGCGCTCCTGCGTGTCCCGGTAACGTCCGTGTACGACCCATTGTGCGCTCCTGCGAACGTGTGGTCGTCACCTATGGCCGCGTGCCGCCGAAGGCTCGTCTCCCGGAGCGACCGCAGTGTCTGCGCGTCTCGCCTGAAAGCCAGTTGAAAGCCAGTCGGTGCCGTTTTGGAGCCTTCTGGAGCGTTTCGCGGCGGTGGGGAGTTTGCCGATATCGCGCGCCATAGAGCCAAATTTGGTGCTTTAGAGCCGCGGTGCTGAAGCCAGGGACGCGTTTCGAATCCCGGTAGCG
>CAJCIJ010000276.1 GCA_903970315.1 Actinomycetota bacterium | reverse complement strand
CAGGCGCTGGACACCGAGGGGCTGCTCGCGCTGGCCGCAGACGAGCCGGTTCCCGCACGCGCGGCACCGGGGCTACGGGTCGGCCACGTACACCTTCATGTGGGAGACGTCGAGCAGGGGATCGCCTTCTACTGCGGCCTGCTGGGCTTTGAGCTTCAGGCCAACCTTGGGACCGCTGCGTTTGTCTCTGCCGCCGGCTACCACCACCATCTGGCGTTCAACGTCTGGCGCGGGCCCGGCGTCGGCCCGGCGCCTCCGGATGCAGTTGGCCTGGACCACTGGACGGTCCTGCTCGATCAGGCCGGCCAGGTCGCCGAGGTCCGTGCCCGTCTGGACGCGGCCGGTGTACCCGTGGACGAGGAGCCGTCGGGGTTCCTGGTGCGCGACCCGTGGGGAAACGCCGTGCGCTTCGGCCTGGCCTGAGCCGCGCCGGCCAGCGCGGCGTGCAGGTCGAGGCCGGGCTCGACGGCTGCGACCGGGGCGAGCGCCTTCAAAACGGCCTCCTGGTACTCCTCCTCGGGGTCTGACTGGATCACGATGGCCCCCCCTGTGCCAACCGTCGCGGTCTGGCCCTCGACGATGATCGTCCTGATGACCACACTCAGGTCGCAACCGCCGCCGAGCCCCAGGTAGCCGATCGCGCCGGCGTACACGCCGCGCGCGCTGCCCTCCAGCTCGTCGATGATCTCCATCGTGCGCTGCTTGGGCGCCCCCGTCATCGAACCGGCTGGAAAGCACGCACGCACGCAGTCCGGCGGCAGTACGTCCTCGCGCAGCAGCCCGCGCACGGTGGAGACGAGCTGGTGGACGGTCTGGAAGGACTCCACGTGCATCAGCTCCGGCACGTGCACCGTACCCACCTCGCACACGCGGCCAAGGTCGTTACGGATCAGGTCGACGATCATCAGGTTCTCGGCACGGTTCTTCTCGCTCGTCCGCAGCGCCTGGGCGAGTCGCACGTCCTCGGCGGCAGTCGCCCCTCTTGCACAGGTGCCCTTGATCGGCTTGGCCTCCACCCAGCGATCACGGTGCACGCGCAGAAAACGCTCGGGCGAAGAGCTCAGCACCGCACAATCACCGAAGCGCATATAGGCGCTGTAGGGGGCGGGGTTAACCCTGCGCAGGCGCCTGTAGAGGTCCAGCGCGCGCCCCACGGGAGCCGCGGTGATCGTGTTCGTCAGGCAAACCTCGTAGCTCTCGCCGTCGCGCAGCCGTTGCTTGCACGCAGCGATGTCGTCGAGGTAGCGCTCGTAAGGGCGCCCTAGCGCAAGCGCCGCCTGGCCCAGGCCCGCTGCGACAGGCGGGCAATCATCGCGCTGGGGCGGTTGCAACGAGGCCAGCCGAGCCTCCATCTGTCCAATCCAGCGCTCTGCCGGCGCGGTGGCGGCAGCCTCGCTCACACAGACCAGGTAGGTGGACTTCTCGACGTGGTCAAAGACGATCAGCCGATCGGCGAAGATGAACGTCGCGTCGGGCAGGGTTGCGCTGTGAGCCGCGCTGCCCCCGCAGTCAGCCTTGCACTCGTACCCCAGGTAGCCCACGAACCCGCCGTTGAAATCAAAGGGAAGCTCGTGACCTGAATGACGCATCTCGCGCATCCGCCCGCTGAGGTGGTCAAAGATCGATTCCTGGCGCACCTCAACGGAGTCGCCCCGCTCGATCTGCACCTCCCGGCGACCGACGTCGTAGCGAATGACCTCGGCCAGCGGGCCTGTTGCATCGCCCATAAACGAGAAGCGAGCGCCGGCGTCGATCCTGGCGCTGTCCAGCCAGAAGGCGGTGTCCGCGTCGCCGTAGAGATCGACGAACGCCCGCTCGGAGTCGCAGAGCAACTCCAGCCGCCGTACGGTCACCGATAGGCGAGCGTCGCCTGAGCGGCCCCGGGTCGCCGCCACCCGCGTGGCGGGTCTGTTCGGGCGCGGACGCCAAGCCCCGCCCGGCGTGCGCCTGGGTCTGGCGCCTGCCGCTTCCGTGAGACGGGCGAAGTTGGCGATCAGCCGCCTGCCGTGCTCGGTGCAGACCGACTCGGGGTGAAACTGGACCCCCCAATGGGGCAGCGTGCGGTGGGCGGCAGCCATCAGAACACCGTCACTGGTCGTCGCGATCGGCTCCATAGCAGCAGGCAGCGGCTGTGCCACGCAAAGTGAGTGGTAGCGGACTGCCTGAAACTCGCGCGGCAGGCCCGCGAAGAGGGGGGAGTCGGTGTGGACCACAGCGGTGCTGCGCCCATGCACGACATCCGGCACCGCCACCAAGCGGGCGCCATGGGCCAGACAGAGCCCCTGATGGCCAAGGCAGACGCCGAGCAACGGAACGCGGGCGTGGCGGATGGCCTGAGCGCAGACTCCGAAGTCGCGCAGCCGGTCGGGCCGGCCCGGCCCCGGCGAGATGACGATGTTGTCGAACTGCATCGTCTCCAGCTCATCCCAGGTGGCTGCGTCGTTCGCGACGACGATCGGCTCCTGGCCGTTTACGTCGGCCAGCAGCGCGAACAGGTTGTATGTAAACGAGTCGTGGTTGTCCAGCAGCAGTGTCCTCAAACCGGCCAAGGGGGCAGAATGGCACAATGGCCCCGCCCGGTTTCCCGCCGCCCGATCCGCTCCTGGGCGTGATGGAGACACTCCTGGTTTTCGATGGCGCGCCGGTCGAGCTGGAGGCCCACCTGGCGCGAATGCAAGCCAGCGTCGCCGGCCTGTACGTCGCCGTATTGCCGGCAGACACGCCCCCACGGGCCGTGGCTGGGGCTCGCGGGCTGGCGCTGGGACGCCTACGTCTGACCGCCGCGCCCACGGCAGGCGGTGCGGTGTCGATCGACGTCACCTCCGCGGCCGTGGACCCGGTGGACGTCTTCCCCGCGTGGGAGCGCGCCGCAACCCTGATGCCCGTCATCTGGGACAGCTGGCGGGGGGAGCACAAGTGGGCCGACCGGGCTAGCCTGACCGGGCTTGATGCGACCCATCGACAGGGGCGCGGCGGCCGCGCGCTGTCGCTGCTGATCGACGGCGACGGTGCGGTTCTGGAGGCTTCGCGGGCCAACGTCTTCGCGGTCCAAGGCGCGGCGCTGGTCACACCGCCCGTCGATGGGCGCATCCTTGCGGGGGTCACTCGCGCGCGAGTGATCGAGATCGCGACAGCGCTCGGGATCGAGGTGCGCGAGCAGCCGCTCACGCTCAATGGATTGCTGGCAGCGGGCGAGGCGTTTCTGACCGGCGCCGTGCGCGGCGTGGAGCCTGTCAGGGCCGTCGGCGAGGCGGCGCTTGCGCCTCCCGGAAGCCTCGCACAGGAAATCGCGGCGCAGCTGGAGCGGGCCTGGATAACGTCTGGGGCAGTTCGGGGCGGGGCCGCGTAGGGCGGGCACTCGCGACCACCGCGCCGGCTGCGCTATTGGATTCGGAAAACGGGGTGTCGCGGGGCGATGCGACGCAGCTCGTCCTCGGGCGAGTCGGGGCCGACGCCGTCAAAGAAGACGCCAACCTCGAACTTCCACCGCTTCAGATAGGCGCGTAGAACCGATGGTTTGGCGTCATCGTCCAGCTCGATCGCGGTGAAAGCCTCGCGCCGCGGGCCGACCAGCAGGTGACCGGAGCCGCTGACGCGTAGGTTGCGCGCCCACTGCGTGTTTCCCCGTGGCGCCACCAGGTAACGCTGGCCGTCGTGCGTAAGCAGGTTGACCGGCGTGCGCCGGGGCTGGCCGCTGGTGCGACCGGGAACCTCGAGCACCCTTGAGCCGACGACGCTTACGCCCATCCTTGTAAGCGTCGCGACCAGCCGGTTGAAGACGTGCGTCGTAAACCAGCCGGGACGCATGAAGT
>CAJCIJ010000275.1 GCA_903970315.1 Actinomycetota bacterium | reverse complement strand
CGCTGGGCCGCAGCCGCGCCCGCGGCCGCCCCGGGGTGCTCAGCCGAGGTGATTCTCGACGGGCGTAAACCCGGTCGCCGGCACAGCCGGCTCGCCGGCGGCAGTACCGGCGCCAGCTGCGTCCTCGGCGCCCAGCAGCTGCGCAAGCTCGCCGGAGTCGTACATCTCGGTGACGATGTCACAGCCGCCCACCAGCTCCCCGCTTACAAACAGCTGGGGGATTGTGGGCCAGTTGGAAAGCGCCGAGAGCTCCTGGCGGATGCGTGGGTCGGCCAGCACGTCGACGGACGCAAAGGCCGTTCCCACGGCCTCCAGACTGGCGACTGTGCGCGCCGAAAATCCGCACGCCGGCGCTTCCGGGGTGCCCTTCATGAAGAGGATCACGTCGTTGCCCGCGATCGCCTCGCGGATCTGCTCCCGCAGGGCGTTGGGCTGACTGTCGGCAGCGACGTCGCTGGCTTGGGGTGTTGCCTGGGTCTGGTTCATGTCAACGCTCCTGGGTGGTTGCACGTGCAAGCAAGGCGATGTGTGCTGCCTACCCTAGCCGCTCAGACCGGCTGTGCTAACCCCGCGCCCTGCGTCTCGGCGACCTGGGTCTCGGCCACCTGCGTCTTCAGCGACAGAGCGTGGATCGGCCCACCGATCTCACCGTCGAATATCTCGTAGACCAGGCGGTGTTGCTCGATCCGGCTGCGGCCCGCAAACGCCGCTGCGGTGACGGTCGCGCGGAAGTGGTCGCCGCCACCCGTGAAGTCTTCGACGTCGGCCTGTGCTCCCGGGATCGCCGCCTCGATGCGCTGCTTGATCTCCTGCGGTAAGGGCATGCGCCCAATTTAGTAGGTCGTCGCCCGCCAGGTCGCCGGCTGCGCACAAGTCCTCGACACCCCGGGCCGGCGCGCGCAAGCTCCGGGCCCGTGCGCTCGGGGTCCTATAATTGGGTCAAGTGGTGACGATCACCGACAAGGGTGCGCAGAAGGTGCGCGAGTTCCTGACCGGCCAGGAGGCCGACATGGCGCTCGCAGGCCTGCGTGTCGGTGTGCGCGGCGGCGGCTGCTCGGGCTTTCAGTACCAGCTGGCCTTCGACGAGCAGCGCGACCGCGACGTCGTGTTCGAGACCCACGGCCTGAAGCTGCTTGTCGACGGCGAGAGCCTCAGCTACGTCGACGGATCGGTGATCGACTACGAGGAAAGCCTCCAAGGGGCGGGCTTCAAGGTCTCAAACCCCAACGTCGTGGCTGCGTGCGGCTGCGGCTCCTCCTTCCGCGTCGCCGACGAGGAGCCCGTCTCCGCGGTCTGAACTCGGCTCTACGCCGGCGCGTTGCGCAGCGAGAGCCACAGATAGCGGCATGCGAGCGTCCTGTGCGGGCGCCACGGCGCGGCGATCCCCTCGATCGTTGACGCGTCCGGCAGGCCGTCGAGTCCGTAGGCGCGCTCGACTGCGCGTCTGATCCCGAGATCGCCTGTGGGCAGCACGTCGGGCCGCTCCAGCTGAAACATCAGGAACATCTGTGCCGACCACGGCCCCAGGCCGTGAACTGCGGTCAGCTGGGCCACCACCTCGTCGTCGTCGAGCGTCTCCAGGCGGTCCAGCTCCAGTTGGCCACTGACGACATGCTCGGCCAGCGATCGCAGGAATGCGACCTTGGCCCGCGAGAGACCGGCGGCCTGTCGCAGGGCATCGGGGTCGCAGTCAAGCACCTCGGCGGGAGTCGGTGGATGGCCGCCGAAGTGGTCCAGCAGGCGAGTCCAGATTGCGCGGGCGGCATGCGTGGACAGCTGCTGGCCCACGATCGCGCGCACCAGCGCCGCATAGTGCTCTCCGCGTTGCGGCCTGTCGGAGCCGCGCTCGAAGCTCTGCCGGCCGAGTTCGTCGATCAGTGCGCCAAGCACGGGATCGGCGCCACGGAGGTGGGCCGACGCGGGGCCGTCAGGGCCGGTGGCCACGGTCCGGGTTGCGGGTGGTGGAAACACTTTTTTGGGGTGGCCGCGCACGCACACGCGCGTGCGCGCACGCGCGCGCGCTGCCATCCCGATTGAGACACACCACAACGTCCGTCATAGGACCGGCGCAGGAACCTCGAGCGGGATGGGCTCGCCGTCCAGGGCGTTCAGTGCCCGCGGCACCGACGCTGCGATGCACGTGAACGACGGCGTGTCGCGCACGGTGTAGCGCGACGCCTCGGTGACGCGGAGACGCTGCACGAGGTCCAGGAAGGTTGCGGGGTCGTCGGTGTCAAAGGCGACCACGAACTCCTGATCGTCGAGGCCGAAGGAGTAGATGGTGTGGTTGTCGACACCGGGGTATTCGCGCCCCACCTTGATGTGTCCCTGCATGATCCGGTAGCGCTCGTCGGCGGGCAGCCCGTACCACTCGCGCGATTTGACGAACGGGTAGACGAAGACGTACTTGCCGCGAAAGCCACGCGGCGCCAGGCGCAGGTCGTCGGAGTATTCCGACCCCTTGCGCAGCCCCAGGAACGAGTAGGGCGTACGCGCCCACTTCATCAAGCCGCTCTGGGCCAGGACGACATGCAGCTCATGGATGCGCTCCAGGTTCTCGGCCTCGGCGACGAGCAGCAGTTCGGCATCGGCGCGCATGCCGACGAGCGAGAACGACTGCAACAGGTGATCCTCGGCGAAGTCCTCGCAGGCAGCCAGAAACTCTCGCTTGTCCTGCGCACGCTGGTCTGGATCGCACCGTCGCCACTGGGGCTCGACGGCCAGAAAGGTGTACTTGACAAAGCGCGACGGGCCCCTGGAGGCTGTCGTGGGCGGAGCGCTCATGCCCCGATGGTAGTCGGGTGGCCCACTCGCGGTGGCGGTGCTCACCGGCCCCCAGCTCGGGTCAGGTGCCGGCCGGCAGGCGCGCCGTGCCAAGGGCTAGAGTGCAACCGTGCGAATCGCCTTGGTGTCGCCCTACTCGTGGACCTATCCGGGTGGTGTCACGCGGCACATCGACGCGCTTGCGGGCGAGCTGCGCGAGTCTGGCCACGACGTGGGCATCCTGGCGCCGTATGACCCCGACGATGCGCTGTCGCGCCGCTTGCACAGGGGCGCGGCGCCGCACGACGTCGAGCCCCCGGAGGGCTTCGTGTCGTTGGGACGCACGATTGGCGTCCCGGCCAACGGTGCCGTCTCCAATCTGGCCCCAGGGCCGTACTCGGTGCGGACGCTGCGCGCGCAGCTGCGCGATGGTCGCTACGACGTTGTGCACATACACGAGCCGGTGGCGCCGATGGTCAGCTGGGATGCCCTTTGCAGCACCGACGGCGTGCCGCTGGTGGGTACGTTCCACAGTTACTCCGAGAACGCCGTGACCAACGGGATCGCCAACCTGCTGGGGGCTTCGCGGCGGATGAACCGCTTGCACCTGCGCATCGCCGTGTCGGAGGCAGCGGCTCATACCGCGCGGCGCTTCTTCGGCGGCCGTTACACGATCGTGCCCAACGGCGTGCGAGGCGAGGACGGGCCGCTGAAGGACCCCGACCGCGAGGGCCCGCTGCGCGTGCTGTTCATAGGCCAGGCGGTCGAACGCAAGGGTCTGCCGGTGCTGCTGAGCGCGTTTGAGGCCCTTCGCGACCAGGTGCCGGCGACGCTCACCCTCGTGGGGGCCGGCCCCGAGCACGTATCCCCGTTTCTGCTTGAGGATCGCGGCGTTCGGGCCCTGGGCAAGGTGGACGAGGAGCGCAAACTCCAGGAGCTGCGGCGTGCCGACGTGCTGTGCGCGCCGTCGCTTGGGGGCGAGAGCTTTGGCATGGTGCTCACCGAAGCGTTTGCCGCGGGGGTGCCCGTGGTGGCCTCCGACATTGCGGGCTACAGAGACGTCGTGCGACACGGCCGCGAGGGCATCCTCGTTCCACCGAGCGACCCCGTGGAACTGGGCCGTGCGTTGCGTGAGATGGCGCTGGAAGTCCCGACGCGCGTAAAGATGGCCCAGGCTGCGCGCCGGCGATCGGAGAGATTCCTCTGGCCGCAGGTAGCGGCGGAAGTGCTGGACTGCTACGAGCGGGCCCAGGCGGTGGGCAAGGCGCCCACGCGCCGTGGCCGCCTGGCCGTCCGGTACGGGCTGGCGCGGGCCGAACTGCAGCCGCCACGGCCCGTTGCGGACCCGGTGGCGCTCGCTGCATCGGCGCCGGCACAGGTTGCTGCTGCAGTGAACGCCAAGCCGACAGAGAGTGGAGCGACGCCGAAGACGTCTCAGGCGGCGCGGGTACCGCGCGTCCTGCGCCGGCTGGCGCTTGCCGTCAGCTCGCTGGTCGCGGTGGGCCTGGTTGTGGGCGGGCTGGCGGACGTGGGGGTGTGGCGAGTGGAGGCCAACCTGGCGGGATCCGAGCCGGGGCTGCTGGTGGCGGGGCTTGCGTTGATGTGCACCGCCATGCTCGTTCGCGGGCTCGCCTGGCATGCGATTCTGCGAGCCGCCCCGACGCTGCCGACGCCGCGGCTGAGGGACGTACTGCACGCCACGTGCATTGGTGTGCTGATGTCGGCCACGCTGCCGGCGCGCATGGGCGAGCCCGCCAGGGCGCTGATCGTGGCGCGGCGACTGGGTCGGGTTCGCGAGACCTTGCCCGTAGTGCTCGGGACGGTCATCTCACAGATGTTGCTGAACCTGTTCGCAGTGGTGGTGCTGGCGGTGTTGACGTTCACGACGGTGAACGGGCTGCAGGGCCACGACACCCCGCTGATCGTGCTGGCGGCGGCCCCAGGCGTGCTGCTGCTCGCCCTGACCCTTGCACCTGTGGTGGTGCCGGGGGCGCCGCGCTGGCGCCCTCGAACGCCCGTAGACCTGGTGCGTGCAATCGGGGCGGCCGTAGGGAGAATGCGCCAGGGGATGCGCGTCTTCGGCAACCCTCGCCAGGCGCCGCTTGCGC
>CAJCIJ010000274.1 GCA_903970315.1 Actinomycetota bacterium | reverse complement strand
AAGGGCCCCTCCAACGGCGTGCCCAGCACCGCGTGGCGCTCGGGCACGCGCAAGCGCCGGTCGCTGCCCGGCAGTGCCTGCTCAGGATCGATCATGGTCGCCTTCTGTCGGCCGAAGAACAGCATCACCCCAGCGTAGCTGCCAGATCGCAGAGCGAGCCCCCGTGGCCCGTACGACGTAGGCTGCGCCGATGGCCGCCGCCGACTCCCACAGCGCTCCGTCGCTTGGCGAGGTGGCACGCCAGTGGGGCCGTATCGGCACGATCGGCTTCGGTGGCCCGCCGGCCCACATAGCGCTGCTGCGCGATCTGTGCGTGGTGCGACGCCAGTGGCTTACCGAGGACGATTTCGAGCGCGCGATCGCGGCGACCAACATCCTGCCCGGCCCGGCCTCCACCCAACTGGCCATCTACTGCGCTTGGCGCCTGCGCGGTAGGAAGGGGGCGGTAGTCGGCGGGCTGGGCTTCATCCTGCCCGGTCTGGTCGCCATTCTGGCCCTGTCAGTGCTGTTTTTGGCGGGATCGCCGCCACGGTGGGTGCGTGGCGCTGGCATGGGAGCCGGCGCAGCCGTCGCTGCGGTGGCCGTAAGTGCCGGTCTGGGGGTTGCTCGGCCGATCTGGCGGCGCGCAGGCGCCAGCCGGCGTCCGCGCATAGCGCTCTACGCCCTTGCCGGCGGCCTCGGGGCGGCCACTGCCGGGCCCTGGCTGGTGCTCGTGCTGCTGGGCGCAGCCGCGGTGGAGCTGGTCTGGGAGACGATGGCGCCACGGGCCATCGGCGTGCATGTGTGGCCCCTTCTGGGCGTCGTGGTGGCGCCCGGGGGAACCGGCGACCTGGTGTGGACCGCGCTGAAGGTCGGCGCCCTGGCGTTCGGAGGGGGCTTCGTGATCATCCCGCTGATGCAGTCCGACGCGGTCAGCACCTACCACTGGATGACGCACGCGCAGTTTCTCAGCGCAGTGGCGCTCGGCCAGGTGACTCCGGGGCCGGTGGTGCAGACGGTGGCCGTTGTCGGCTACGCGGCGGCGGGCATCCCGGGGGGTCTGCTTGCGTCAGCGGTGGCATTCCTGCCGTCCTTTGCGTTCATCCTCATCGGCGCAGCGCGCTTTGAGCGGTTGCTGCGCAACCGGCGCGTGGGCGCGTTTTTGGCCGGCGCTGCACCGGCGGCGGCCGGTGCGATCGTGGGCTCCGCCATCCCGCTGGCCGGGGCGCTGAGCCAGGACTGGCAGTACGGCATCTTGGCGGCCGCTGCGTGCGCTGTTCTGCTCTTCGGGCGTTCCGTGGTGCCAACGCTGGTCGCCGCCGGTGCCATTGGGACAGTCGTGGCTGTGCTGGGCGCGCCACTTTCGGCGTAGCTTGGCGATGGCGGGCGGCGGGGTCCGAGCTGGAAGCTGGGGCACGGGGGCGCCTGCCTGGGCCGGTGCCGGCCCGAGGCGGCGCTGGACGGTCTGCTAGCTTTCTCGGTGCGGTCGAACCGTTCGACCGCGAGGCAGCTCGCTTGGGTCCTGCGCATCGCAGTTCGGGTCAGCCATAGCCTCCCGAACTGTACGCGGCCAAGCGCCGCCAAGGAGTAGTGCATGTCCAATCAGTCCTTCACCGGCCTCGGTGTGTCTCGCGCCGTGGTCGATGCCCTTGCCGCAGACGGCATCAACGACCCGTTTGCCATCCAGAGCCTCGTCATAGGCGACGTCCTGGACGGCCGCGACGTGCTCGTGAAGTCGCCCACCGGGTCGGGCAAGACGCTCGCATTCGGCATTCCCATGGTCCAATCGCTGGAGGCCGCAGGCCCGCGCCCAAGTGCGCTCGTGCTCGCGCCCACGCGCGAGCTGGCCAGCCAGATAGTCGAAGAGATCCGCAACATCGCCCGCGCGCGCGCCCTGCGCGTATGCGCCGTTTACGGCGGCGTGGGATTGATGAAGCAGGCCGCCAACGCAGCGCGGTCGCACATCATCGTCGCGACCCCGGGTCGGCTTGAGGACCTCCTGGCACGCGGCTCCTTTACGCTCGACGCCGTCCGCTTGCTGGTCCTCGACGAGGCCGACCGCATGCTCGACATGGGCTTTCGGCCGGCCGTGGAGCGGGTCATCGCTGCCTGCCCGCCGGATCGCCAGACACTCTTCTTCTCGGCGACACTCGACGGCGACGCCGGTCGCCTGGCACGAGCCCACACCAACGACGCCGCCCTGCACGAGCACGGGCCCTCCGGGCGCCGCGCGGCAGCCGCAGTTGAGCACCGGTTCCTGCCAATCGACAGCGAGGACCGCGTCAAGGCGCTCATCGGCGAGCTCTCCGGCGACCGCGACCTGGCTCTCGTGTTCGTGCGCACCAAGCACGGCGCCGATCGGCTGGTCAAGCGCCTGGGTACGCATGGCGTCCCTGCTGTGGCTATGCACGGCAACAAGTCACAGCGCCAACGCGAGCAGGCACTGGCGCGCTTTGAGTCCGGCGAGGTCGACACTCTCGTGGCCACCGATGTGGCGGCACGCGGCATCGACGTGGCCGGTATCTCGCACGTGATCAACTTTGACGTTCCGCACGACCATGAGGCCTACGTGCACCGCGTGGGGCGGACCGGGCGGGCCGGTCGCACCGGCGTCGGCATCACCTTCGTGGCCGCCGACGAGCGTCGCCAGATCCGCGAGCTGGCCGGACACCTCGGGATCGAGCATGGGCTCGGCACCGGGCACGCCCCACAGCGCGGTCAGCGTTCCGGCGCTGGCAACGGTGGCCAGCGTTCGGGAGGCGGCAACGTTGGCCAGCGTTCCGGCGGTGGCAGCGGTGGCCAGCGGGCCGGGCGGCCGCCGCGTCACAGCGGTCGTCGCGGGGCGCGGGCGCGGGCGTAGGCCCCGATCGGCCCGTGGGCGCCGCGTCAGCGGCGCCACCGGGTCAAGGTCGGCACCAAAGCTGCCGATAGCGGTACAAAGGGAGCCTTAGGGCTGACGCCGCTTGTCCGACCTGATTGGTCGCAGACAGGATGGCGACGCCAATCTTGATCCTCCAACCCAATTGCGGCGCCCAGTGCGCTGAGGGAGAATCAAGTGACTGCCAGCCAGGATCAGCTCGATCAGCCGCTGCTGCTCGGCACGCTCTCGCAAGTCAGGAGCGGCCACCTCGGCGCACGGATGCCTGTGGACTGGACCGGTGTGCCGGGCAAGATCGCCGACGCCCTCAACGACCTCCTTGCGGCCAACGAGAACCTCAGCACTGAGGTCGCCCGGGTGACACAGGCCGTGGGCAAGGAAGGCAAGCTGTCCCAGCGCGTTATCCTGGGTGGCCCGGACCGCGTTTGGGCCGAGACCGTGACCCAGGTCAACAGCTTGATCGACGATCTGGTGAGCCCGACGACGGACATGCAGCGCGTGATCGGCGCCGTCGCCGGTGGCGACCTGAGCAAGAAGATCACAGCCGACGCGCACGGCGAGGTGCTCGAGCTCAAGAACACGATCAACGCCATGGTCGATCAGCTCAACGGATTTTCGTCGGAGGTGACCCGGGTGGCCCGCGAGGTCGGCGTGGAGGGCAAGCTCGGCGGCCAGGCACAGTCGGCCGAGGTTGGGGGAGTGTGGAAGGACCTGACCGACAACGTCAATCAGCTCGCCGCGAACCTCACCAACCAGGTTCGAGCGATTGCGGAGGTCGCGACGGCGGTTACCGACGGCGACCTGACGCGTCAGGTGGGAGTCGAGGCCAGCGGCGAGGTGGCGGTGCTCAAGGACAAGCTCAACGAGATGATCCGCAACCTCAGGGAGACCACGCGTCAGAACACCGAGCAGGACTGGCTGAAGACAAACCTCGAGCGCTTCTCGCGGACGCTGCAGGGTCAGCGCGATCTGAACACGGTCTCAAGCGTGATCCTCTCGGAGCTGGCGCCACTGGTTTCGGCGCAGCACGGCGTTTTCTACACGCTGGTAGCTGCCGATGAGGTCGGTGACCCGCTGCTGCTCTACCAGGCCGGTTACGGCTATCAGGAGCGCAAGCACCTGTCGACGCGGGTCCGCCTCGGCGAGGGCCTCGTCGGTCAATGTGCCGTGGAGAAAAAGCGCATCCTGCTGACCGATGTCCCGCCGGACTACGTGATGATCAACTCGGGCCTGGGCTCCTCGGCGCCCCTGAACATCATCGTGTTGCCGGTCCTCTTTGAGGGCTCGGTCAGAGCGGTCATCGAGCTGGCCTCCTTCAGCGCATTCAGCCCCACCCACCAGGCGTTCCTCGATCAGCTCGTGGAGATCATCGGGGTGGTGCTCAACACAATCGAAGCGAACACCCTGACCGAGAACCTGCTCAAGCAATCTCAGTCCCAGGCGCAGGAGCTGCGGGCTCGGCAGGAGGAGCTGAGCAACTCCAACGAGGATCTTGCCAGGCAGGCCGAGCGGCTCGCCGAGCAGAACATCGAGATGGAGCGCAAAAACGAAGAGGTCGAGCGCGCCAAGCGACTGGTCGAGGAGAAGGCCGAGCAGCTCGTTGTCTCCTCCCAGTACAAGTCAGAGTTCTTCGCCAACATGTCACACGAGTTGCGAACGCCTCTGACCAGCCTGTTGATGCTTGCCGGCGAGCTCGAGGGCAACACAGAGCAGAACCTCACCGAGACGCAGGTGCAGTATGCACAGACCATTCGCTCTTCCGGCAACGATCTGCTGCGGCTGCTCGATGACGTCCTGGACCTTGCCAAGGCCGAGTCGGGCACGGTCCGACTCGCCGTCGGAGAGTTCGCACTCGCCGACTTCACGGCGGGGATCGACCGCGAGTTCCGACCGCTTGCCGAAAAGCAGGGTCTGACGCTCTCGGTCGAGTGCGACAGTGATGTGCCGTCCACGATGTCCACCGACGCCAGTCGCCTTCGCCAGGTGGCGAAGAACCTACTGTCGAACGCACTCAAGTTCACTCCGCAGGGTGACGTGGCGGTGCACGTGGGGCTGGCTCAAGACGGATGGAACTCCGCCAATGAGCTTCTGGCCGGAGCGCGCACCGTGATAGCAATCACTTTCACCGATACCGGCATTGGCATTGCCGAGGACAAGCAGGAGCTCGTCTTCGAGGCATTTGCGCAAGCCGATGGATCGGCTGCCCGGATGTACGGTGGCACGGGGCTCGGGCTGTCAATCACCCGCGAGCTCGTCGAGCTGCTCGGCGGTGAGGTCACGCTACGCAGCACACTTGGCGAGGGCAGCACCTTCACGGTGTACCTCCCGGTCACTCTCCCCACGGACGCAGCCGCCAGGCCGCTGCCCGACGCACAGATCTTTAAGGCGGAGGCCGCAGGTGTCGAGTCCTCCCACGGTCCCAGCACCGCTGCTGCCGTCAAGGATCCCAATCCCACTGATGTTCAAGACCGTGACGGACGGGCGCCTGCCGAGCCCGTCAACGGCGATGATCCTGATCCGGCGGGCCCAGCGGCATTGTTGCCGGCGAATCCCCCGGCAAATCCGGCGGGGGAGAGCCTGGGGGGGACGACGGTGCTTGTGATCGACGACGACTTCCGCAACGTCTTTGCCCTTTCGGCGCTACTGGGGCGGCTAAAGGTCGACGTGATAACGGCTTCCAGTGGTGAGCAGGGCATCGCGGCTCTCGGAATGGAACCGAACATCGACCTTGTGCTGGTGGACATCATGATGCCGGGCATGGATGGGTACGCCACGATGCGCGCGATGCGTGAGTTGCCCGATCTCGAAGACCTGCCGCTCGTCGCCTTTACGGCGAAGGTCGAGGCCGGGGAGCGCCAGCGCTGTATCGACGCCGGTGCCTCCTCGTATGTGTCAAAGCCCGTCGACACGATGCAGCTCTTGGCGGTGCTTGGCGAGTGGCTCCCAGCCCACGCGCCGCGCGAGGGAGCGCAGCGGTGATGCGGAGTCTTGACCAACTCGAGGGGGATATTCCAGCGTCGCCGTTGGAGCCGGCGGTCCTGATCGTCGACGACGATCCCGACAAGCGTCTTGCGCTGCGCGCAATGCTGACCTCGCTGGGCCTACCGATCGTTGAGGTGAACTCCGGCCGGGCCGCGCTGGAGGCCGTCGCAGAGAAGACGTTTGCGATCATCCTCATGGACGTTCGCATGCCCGAAATGGACGGCTTCCAGACCGCCAAGCAGGTTCGCAAGACCTCGCGAGTAGTCCACACCCCGATCATCTTCGTCACGGCATTTGGTGGTGACGAGGCAGAGGTGACCAACGCCTACGCAAGCGGCGCGGTCGATTTCATCTTCACGCCCGTGGTACCCGCGATCCTGCGCGCGAAGGTCTCCGCACTGATCGAGCTCTTTATCCAGTCACAGGAGCTGCATTCGCTCAACACCGCCCTGCGCGATGGCGACGTGCTGACACAGGCTGTGCTCGACAATGTGGCAGACGGCATATTCATGCTGGACGCAACCGGTCGTGTGGAGTCCATGAATCGCTCGGCCGGCCTACTGTTCGGATACGGCGCGGGCGAGCCCGTCGGCCACCCGTTTGACTTCATGCTTGCGCCGGGCAGCCGCGCTGTGCTCGCAGACAGCGACGCCGCACGCGCCAGGCTGTCCAAGGGACACGGACCGGGCGGCTCGATCGAGACGGTCGGCTGTCGCGCGGACGGTTCAACCTTCGCGATGGAGATCGAGCGCCGCGACATCTATCACGAGCAGAAGCCGTTGACGCTGGTGACCGTGCGCGACATATCCGAGCGCAAGGCTCATACCGATGCGCTGGAGCACCTCGCTCTTCACGACGGTCTCACAGGCCTTGCCAATCGCGCGCTCTTTCATGAGCAGGTCTCCAAGGCGATCGCGGTTGCAACACGGGCGAGCGAGCCACGCGGAGTCCTGGTTCTGGATCTCGACGGATTCAAGCTCGTCAATGACTCCCTCGGGCACGATCAGGGTGACGATCTGCTCAAGCAGGTGGCCGATCGCATAAGCGGCGTGGTGCGCGAGGCCGACGTCGTTGCGCGGCTGGGGGGAGACGAGTTTGGGATCCTCCCTGCGGACGCGACAGACCTGGCCGCTACCGCCGCGATCGCCTGGAAAATCCAGGAAAGCTTCGAAACGGAGTTTGAGTTACGGGATGAGAGTGTCCACGTTTCCCCAAGCATCGGCATCTCCCTGTTCCCTGAGCACGGCTCCACCACCACAGAACTGCTCCACCGGGCCGACCTGGCGATGTATGCCGCGAAGCGCTCCGGCGAGGGTCAGTCGGTGTTCAGAGCGGCTCACGAGACCACGACCGCAGATCAGCTTGCTCTGCTGCTGGAACTTCGCCACTGCATCGCACGCGAGGAGTTGCGCCTGCACTTCCAGCCGAAGGTCGATCTCGCCACGCGGAAGATCTGCGACGTCGAGGCACTGATTCGCTGGCAGCACCGCGAGAAAGGCCTGCTGATGCCCGCGAGCTTCATCTCGGAGGTCGAGCGCACCTATCTGATTGCACCCGTGACCAGGTGGGTGCTTGACAGCGCTCTCGGCCAGCAGGCGAAGTGGCTGGAGGAAGGCTTTGATCTGACCATGTCAGTCAACATCTCCGCGCGAAGCCTCACCAATGGCGAGGACCTCGTCCGGATGGTGGCCGAGTCATTGGCCCGGTGGGGCACCCTGCCGGATCGGTTGACGCTCGAGTTGACGGAGGGGGCCATCATCGAGGCGTCAGCGCCGGCTGTGCTCGGCCGGCTGCACGACATGGGGGTGAAACTCTCGATCGACGATTACGGGACCGGGTACTCCTCGCTTGCGTACATGCAGAAATTGCCAATGGACGAGATCAAGATTGACCGGTCTTTCGTGACGACGCTCGCGACGGTCGCCGACGATGCCATCATCGTGGGGTCAACAATCGAGCTTGGCCACAGGCTCGGACTGACCGTTGTCGCAGAGGGCGTCGAGGATGAGGCCGTCGCCAATCTGCTGGTGGAGTACGGATGTGACTTCGCGCAGGGATATCTGTTCAGCCGTCCCATGCCGGCCGAGAAGCTTACGGACCTATTGCGCGAGCCAACTGCGGTGCCTGTCGGTTAGGACCAAGACGGCAGGGCTGCGGTCAGCCCGCGACGACAGCGACCTCGGTTCGGCCGCCGCCGGCCATGCGCACCGCTACGCTGAAACTGCGAAGCACGCGGTAGCGACCATCACGTCGACCGCACAGAGGCCAACCGTGGGCGACGAGCAGCGCGCGCCGCAGAACGACCAGAGAGGACCCAGACATGAAGGCATCCATTGACGGCATCGTCGTCGCCGACGCACCTGACGCAGACCTGATCACGATCGAGGGCAACTACTACTTCCCGCCCTCGTCGCTCAACGCGGAGGCGTTCAGCGACAGCGCCACCCCCTACAACTGCCCATGGAAGGGTGACGCGCAATACCACGACATTGCGGCAGGTGGTCAGACGCACCACGATGCCGGGTGGAGCTACCCGAATCCCTACCCAGACTCGTTTGACCGCGTCGGGCGCGATTACAGCGGCTACGTCGCCTTCGACAAGCAGCAGGTGACGATCGGCTGAGCGGACCGCTGCGCCCCGCGCAGCCGGCTCACCGGACGGTTGCACCGCCGGGCCGCGGGTGGGGGAGATGGGGTGCAGCCGCCTCCAGCGGGGTGGTAGGGGCGCCGTTACACCCGCGGCTCGGCGGGCAGGTGGGCACGCAGAAACTCACCGGCACTGGCCAGGGCGGCGTCTGCCTCATCGAGGATCTCGGCAAACGCCTGAAAGACGTGGGGTACGCCCGGTGTCACCTGGAGTGTTATCGCGACCTCGGCGGTGGCCGCACGGGTGGCGAGTCTGGTTGCGTCGCTCAGGAGGATCTCGTGTGACCCGGCCTGCACGAGCAGCGGCGGCAGACCCTCCAGATCGGCGAAGACGGGGCTGATCAGCGCGTCGGTTGCGTCGCCACCTGCGATGTACTCGGCGGCGCGGC
>CAJCIJ010000273.1 GCA_903970315.1 Actinomycetota bacterium | reverse complement strand
GATCCGCGCGTCTCGCCCTGCCACTTCCGCCGCCGCCACGTCCGCCGCTGGCACGCCGGTCGCCGCCGCACCCGCACCCCGCGCAGTCGGCTGACCGTCGCCACGGGACTTCGCGGCGACCCGGGGGGCGGCGCGTAACCTGTGCTCAGATGTCGCAGTCAGCCCCCCAAGCTCTCACGACAGCAGGCACCGATCAGATGGGCCGGCTGCACCCCGCCGTGGCCGCGTGGTTCGCACGGCGCTTTCCCGAGGGACCCACCGCGGCACAGGCGCAAGGATGGCCGCTGGTGGCCAGTGGGGCCGACACCCTGATCGCGGCGCCCACCGGTTCGGGCAAGACGCTGGCGGGCTTTCTGATGGCCATCGACGCCGCCTACCGGGCCACGGAGGCCGGCGAAGACGTGGCGACCACCACACAGCTGGTCTACGTCTCCCCTTTGAAAGCGCTGGCGGTGGATATCCGCGAGAACCTCCAGCGGCCGCTGGCCGAGATCGCCCAGATCGCCGCCGAGCTGGGCTTGGAGGCAGCGCCGATCACGGTCGCTGTGCGCACCGGTGACACGCCGGCGAGCGAGCGGGCAGCGATGCTCAAGACGCCTCCCACCTTCCTGGTGACCACGCCCGAGAGCCTCTACCTGCTGGTGACTGCGCAGCGTAGCCGCGCCATGCTGGCGGGCGTATCGACTGTGATCGTGGACGAGATCCACGCCCTGGCGCGCGACAAGCGCGGGTCGCATCTGGCGCTGACGCTGGAGCGCCTGGAGGCCGTCGGGTGCGACGATCGTCCCCAGCGCATCGGGCTTTCGGCAACTCAGCGCCCCATCGAGACCACCGCGCGCCTGCTCGTCGGGGCCCAGCGGCCGCTGCCACAGATCGTTGACTGTGGTCACGAGCGCGAGCTGTCGGTGCGCATCGAGCTGCCCGAAACCGAGCTTGACGCGGTGGCAAGCACCGAGCAGTTCGGCGACATGGTGGACCGCATTGCGGCTCATGTCGCCGACCACACGACGACCCTGGTGTTCGTCAACACGCGCCGGCTGTCGGAGCGGCTGGCGCACATGCTTGGAGAACGGCTGGGCGCCGACAGGGTGGCGGCACACCACGGCAGCCTCTCGGCGGATCGCCGGCAGCGCACCGAGTCGCGCCTGCGGGCCGGCGAGCTGCAAGCGCTCGTGGCGACCGCTTCGCTTGAGTTGGGCATCGACGTGGGCCCTGTGGAGCTGGTCTGCCAGGTCGGCTCGCCGCGCTCCATCGCCACGTTCTTGCAGAGGGTGGGGCGCTCAAACCACTCGCGCGCCGGGGTCCCGGAGGGAATCCTGTTCCCGCTGACCCGCGACGAGCTGGTGGAATGCGCGGCACTGCTCGCCGCTGTGCACGCCGGGCGCCTTGACCGCACGCACCCACCCATCGCCCCGCTGGACATCCTGGCGCAGCAGATGGTCGCCGAGGTCGCCGCGGTCGAGGAGTGCAGCGAGGACGATCTGTACGAGCTGATGCGCGCAGCGGCCCCCTACGCGGACCTGACCCGCGAGGAGTTTGACGCCGTTGTGGCCCTGATCGCCGAGGGCATTCCGACGGGACGGGGGCCACGCATGGCCTACGTCCATCGTGACCGCGTAAACGGCGTGCTTCGCCCCCGGCGCGGCGCCCGCCTGGCCGCACTGACAAGCGGTGGTGCAATCGCCGAAGTCGGCGACTACCGCGTGGTTGCAGAACCCGACGACACGACCGTGGGCAGCGTCAACGAGGACTTCGCCATCGAGTCGATGGTCGGCGATGTGTTCCTGCTGGGAACCCACTCCTGGCGCGTGCGGCGCGTGCGACCCGGCGAGGTTCGCGTCGTCGACGCCGAAGGTCAGAGCCCCACCATCCCCTTCTGGGTCGGAGAGGCGCCGGCGCGCACCGACGAGCTGTCCGAGGAGGTCTCCGAGCTGCGACGCGCCATAGGCGCGGTGCTCGCGCCCGGCGGCTATGGCCGCGGCGATGGCAATGACCACGGTGGTGGCGACGGCCAAGACCACGGCGATGACCAAGGCGCTGGCCGCGGGAGCGGCGCTCTGCAGGCCGCGATGGCGCTGGTGCAGTCGCGGTGCGGCCTCGACGACGGCGCCGCGAGCCAGCTTGTGGCCTACGTGGCCGGCGCGCTGGACCAGTTGGGCGTCCTGCCCAGCAAGCACGACATCGTCTACGAGCGCTTCTTTGACGAAGCCGGGGGGATGCAGCTGGTCGTCCACGCGCCCTTCGGCGCGCGCGTCAACCGTGCCTACGGCCTGGCGCTGCGCAAGCGCTTCTGTGTGACATTTGACTTCGAGTTGCAGGCGGCGGCCTCAGACGATGCGCTGGTGCTCGCGTTGGGACCCCAGCACAGCTTCCCGCTGGACACCGCGCCGGCCCTCGTGCGCTCGACTGTCGCGCGCGCAGCCCTGGAACAGGCTGTGCTCGTCTCGCCGCTGTTTGCCTCGCGCTGGCGCTGGAACCTCAACCGGGCGCTCGCCGTGCTGCGCTTCCGGGGCGGCAAGAAGACCCCAATCCAGATTCAGCGCATGGAGGCCGACGACGTCATGGCTGCTGTGTTCCCGGAGTTCGCAGGGTGTCAGGAGAACGCACCGCCGGGGCCCATCGAGATCCCTGACCACCTGCTGGTGCGCCAGACCATGGACGACACGCTGCACGAGGCCATGGACGTTGACGGGCTCGTGGATCTGCTCGCCCGCATGGAGTCCGGCGAGATCGCCACGCATTTCGTCGACAGCACCGAGCCGTCGCTGCTGGCACACGAGATCCTCAACGGCGCCCCGTACACGTTCCTGGACGACGCCCCCCTCGAGGAGCGCCGCAGCCGCGCTGTGCATCTGCGCCGCGGGCTTCCCACCGCTGCCGAGGCCGGCGACCTGTCCCGGCTTGACCCCGCCGCCGTAACACGCGTGCGCGAGGAGACAGCGCCGGATCTGCGCGGGCCCGAGGAGCTGCACGACCTGCTGCTCTCGCTTGTCGTCTGCCGGCCACTGCCCGCCTGGCAGGACTGGTTTGCGCACCTGGTGGCCGATGGACGGGCGATGACGATCGCTGCCGACGGCCTCTGGTGCGCAACCGAGCGCCGCCGCTACGCCCAGGCGCTGTTCCCGCAGGCCACCTTTGACCCTGACTTCCGTATTGCCGGCGACGACCGCGCACCCGACCAGGAGGCCGACGCGGCGGCGGCGGCGGCGATCGCCGGGCAGCTGGACATCGCCGGCCCCGTGACAGCGGCGGAACTGGGCGCAAGGACCGCCCTGACCGACGCCCGCGTGCAGGTGGCCCTGGCGCGCCTGGAGGCGCAGGGATTTGTCCTGCGCGGCACCTTCGACGAGACGCTCGATGGCGAGCAGTGGTGCTCGCGCCGGCTGCTGGCTCGCATCCATGCCTACACGCAGAACCGCAGGCGGCGTGAGATTCAGCCGGTCAGCGCCCAGGACTTCGCAGGCTTTCTGCTGCGCTGGCAGCACGCCACCGATCAGACCCGCTGTCACGGCCGCGCCGGTGTGTTGGCGGTGATCGACAAGCTGCAGGGGTTCGAGCTCGCCGCGGGGGCGTGGGAGGAGTCGGTGTTCCCCGCCCGTGTCCAGTCCTACCAGCAGCGCTGGTTGGAGGAGGCGTGCCTGTCCGGCGAGGTCGTCTGGGGACGTCTCGCCCTGCGGGCCCCCACGGCGGCCGACCCCGGGGAGCGCCGTAGCGCCTCGGCCCCCTCGCGGGCGACTCCGATCACGTTTGCACTGCGCGAGGACCTGCCATGGCTGATGCGTGCCGCGCGCGGCGACGCCTCACCGGAGGCGCCGGTGCACGGCGCAGCGCGCGAGCTGCTGGACGCGCTTGGAGCCGGCGGGGCCATGTTCCAGTCGGAGCTGCGCGCCGCCACGGGCCGCCTGCCGGGCGAGGTCGAGGAGGGCCTTTGGGATCTGGTTGCGCGAGGCCTTGTCACCGCCGACGGATTCGGCGCCGTGCGCGCCCTGTTCTCGTCGCGGGAGTCCTGGCAGCGAGCGCACCGCCACCCCCAACGCCGGCGCCTGGGTGCGCGGCGGCTGACGACGACGGCGGCGGCGCCGGAGGGTCGCTGGGCGCTTCTGCCGACAACCGAGCACCAGCCAGGCGCGAGCGGCGGGGGGGATTCGGTGCTCGACGACGCCGACACACTTGCCGAGCAGGTGGCGGGCCAGTTGCTGGCGCGCTGGGGAGTGCTTTTCTGGGACCTGACCGCGCGCGAGAACCTGGCGCTCTCCTGGCGCGAGCTGCTGTGGGCGCTGCGGCGCCTGGAGGCCCGCGGCCTGGTCCGCGGCGGGCGTTTCGTTGCGGGGTTCTCCGGCGAGCAGTACGCGCTGCCGGAGGCCGTCGCGATGTTGCGCGAGAGACGTGGACAGCCGTTTGACACTGGCACCGTGCACCTGAGCGCCTCCGATCCCCTGAACCTTGCCGGCATCGTGCTCCCGGGCCCGCGGGTGCCCGCACTGCGCAGACACTCAATCGTCTACCGTGACGGGGTCCTGGCAGCAGACACAGACTCGTCCCAGGGCCACGCTGACGGCCACGCCCAGCTTGCCGGTGTGGGCAAGTAGCTGCCCGGCAGCACCTCGCGGGGCCGTCTTAGGGGTGCCTAATTAGGAGTCCCTACCTGTGCTACTCTTGCCGCAGTTGAGGCTGGCGGTCCGCTGGCAAGGCGCGGCGGCATCGAGCTTGACACTGCGGTAGACCTCCCATGGCAGACGATCGTGCGTCAACACTTGCGCCCACCGCCGCCCCCGGCTCGCAGCGGCTGGCGAATGGCAAGCGTCGCAGCGAGCGGGTGAGCTTCTACGTGTGGACGGTGATCGTGCTAGCGATCGCCGTCACCGTGGTCGTGATCAGCTGGCACGCCAGGGGTGGCACCCCGGAACCGCAGACGCTGCCCCGGGGCCACCGCCTCAGCGACACCACGGTGGTCCTCGACAGCGCCATCCTGGTGATGCGCGAGGGGCTGGAGACGATTCTGGTGTTGGCGGCGGTCACGGCGAGCTTCCTCGGCGGAAACCGTGTCTATCGGCGCCCCGTCGCGGCCGGCGGCGCTGCCGCGCTTGCCGCCGGCGTGGCCACCTGGTTCTTCGTCGTCTGGCTGATCGGCAGCTTCCACGGCAGCGAGCTGACAATTCAGGCCGCCACGGGCCTGCCGTCGTTGATCGTGCTGCTGATCGTGATGAACTGGTTCTTTCACCGCGTTTACTGGACGGGCTGGATCTCCCACCACCACAAGCGCCGGCGCACCCTGCTGTCGACCGATCCCGACGCCAACAAGCGGCGCCTGCTGGCAGGGCTGGCGCTGCTGGGCTTCACGTCGGTCTACCGCGAGTGTTTTGAGGTCGTGATCTTCCTCCAGCAGCTGCGCGAGCTCTACGGCGCAAGCATCGTCGTGGAGGGCGTGGTGATCGGCGGCCTGTTCACCGCCGCCGCGGGGGTGCTCACATTCACACTGCACCAGCGGCTCCCGTACAAGCGCCTGTTGATCATCACGGGGGTAATGCTCCTGTTCGTGCTCCTGGTCTCGGTTGGCGAGGAGGTGTTCGAGATGCAGCAGGCCGGTTGGATCGGCACGACGCAGATCCCCGGACTGCACATGCCCGGCTGGATGGGCACCTGGTTCTCGCTGTTCAACAACTGGCAGACGTTCGCCGGCCAACTGCTGGCGCTGGCGATCGTGCTCGGCTCCTACCTGGCGGCGCAGTACGTGCGTGTGTGGCGCCCGCGCCGCCGCGGGCTCGCAGAGGCGCGCTTCGGCGAGCTACCCGCCGACCAGCCCAGCGTGCCTGCGCAGAGTCGCGCCGCCGAACCTGTCGCCTGAGCGCCGGCGGGCACCGCCGGCGCTCACCGCCGGACACAGAGGAGTGGCCGAGACCGGCGTCGGGGGGTGGGTACTACCGGGCCGCGGCTACTTCGGCTGCGGCACGATCCGCAGCCAGGGTCGCGGTGCCTTCCAGCCGTCCGGGTAGATCTCCTTGGCCTGGTCATCAGAGACCGAGCCGGCGATGATCACGTCCTCCCCGGGCTTCCAGTTGGCGGGCGTGGCGACCTTGTGGTTGGCGGTCAGCTGGAGCGAGTCGATCACGCGCAGGACCTCATCGAAGTTGCGCCCAGTGGTCATCGGGTAGACGAGGATCAGCTTGATCTTCTTGTCAGGGCCGATCACAAACACGTTGCGGACGGTCTGGTTGTCTGCGGGTGTGCGGCCGTCGCGCGCCTCGGTGTCGGCGGGCAGCATCCCGTAGAGCTTTGACACCACCAGATCGGAATCCCCGATGACGGGGTAGTTCGGCGCAGTGCCCTGTGTCTCGGCGATGTCCTTGGCCCACTCGGCGTGCTTGTCGGTGGGATCGGCCGAGAGGCCGATGATCTTCACGCCCCTGCGATCGAACTCGGGCTTGATCGAAGCCATGTAGCCGAGCTCGGTGGTGCAGACCGGGGTGAAGTCCTTGGGGTGGCTGAACAGCACCGCCCAGGAGTCCCCGAGCCACTCGTGGAAGTGGATTGGGCCCTCAGTGGTGTCAGCCTCAAAATCTGGTGCGATGTCGCCGAGCGCGAGTGTCATGGGTCTCCTTTTTACGAACTCTCGGTAAAACGATTCCTCATCAATATAGTAGAGATTATGTCGTCGCCTAACAGCATAGGCGCCTCGGGCCTGAGCATAAGCCGCTCGGGGCTGTTCACCTTCCCCAACCCCGTCAACGAGGTCGCTGCGCGGGTCGTGGCCGCCGGCGTGGCGGTGCTGAGCGTTACTGCGATCGCCGCTGACCTTCCCTGGATGGCGGCGGTACTGGCCTATGGATTTTTGGCACGCGTTGCGGCCGGACCCCGCTTTAGCCCGCTGGGCCTGCTGGCCACCAAGGTGGTCGTGCCCAGGCTGCGCCTACCGAACCGCCCGGTGCCTGGACCCCCCAAGCGCTTTGCGCAGGCGATCGGCGCCACCTTCTCGCTCGCGGCGACGGTGCTGGCGCTGGTGCTGTCGTTGCCCACGGCGGCGTTCGCCGTGCTGGGAGTCCTCGCGCTGTTCGCAACGCTGGAGGCGGCGGCCGGGCTGTGCATGGGCTGCAGGGTGTTTGCCGTGCTCATGCGCTTGGGAGTGATCCCCGAGACGGTGTGTGAGCGCTGCAACAACATCACAGCGCGGCCGCCCGCGGCGGCAAGCGCCAGCCCCAGCTAGGTCAGACGACGGCTCAGGCGGCAGCCGCGGCGGGGCCAGGTACGGCTTGCAGCCGCCGCCCTAGACCGCCCAGCGTGGGGACGCCGCCGTCGACGACGTGGATGACCTGCTCGGCGCCGTGATGCTTCAGCAGGCTTGCGGCGGTGGCCGCCCGGACACCGATGGCGCAGATCACCGCAATGGGCCGCCCTGGGTCAAGCCCTGGCGGGATACCTACGATGTCGTGCCAAGGAATAAACGCAGACCCGGGCACGTGGCCGGCATCCCACTCGCGCTGCTCACGTACATCCAGCAGCTGGATCTCGGGGTCTGAGTCAAGCAGCGTCAGCAGCTCGCCGGGGG
>CAJCIJ010000272.1 GCA_903970315.1 Actinomycetota bacterium | reverse complement strand
TTCCAGGTCATGTCGATCCCCACGATGATCCTCTTCAAGGCCGGCGAGCCGGTCAAGACGGTCGTCGGCGCCTACCCCAAGAAGAAGCTGGAGCAGGAGCTGGAGCCCTCGCTTAGTGCGGCGTAGGGGGCCAGCGCACGCAACCCCGACCCCACGCGGAGCGCGCGCGGTCGGGCGATTGTCACTAGTTGGGCCGGTCAGCAGGGGCACGCGCGTTTAAGAGGAACGGCACGGTCCACACGTTCTCGGCGCACGCCATCCGCCGTCTGCGATGGCGCCCGCTGTTCGTCTATCTCACCGATCCGATCTGCGCCCCACGCGCGCGTGATCCCATGCTGCCGCCCGGTTGAGCTGGGCGGGTGACTGAACGGTTGCTAAACCGCCAGCGTTATGCAGGATTAAGTATATTTTCCGCTCCGACGCCAGCGAAAGCGGTCTTCCGGAGGGCGAACTGGTTTCGGCGCTCGAATCTATCGGTCAGGTAGTCCTACAACGGAGAACGATGCATATGCGGAACATTGCGATCGCGAGAGCCGCGATCCTCGCTGCTCTCGCCACCCTCGTCGCGGCGCCGAGCTTGGCCGTCGCCGCCGGCGGCTACGGTCCGACAATTAGTCCTGCCACTGTTCCCGGCGGCTTTACGACAGTCGTCGCGGCGCACACCTTCGGTCCCTTGGGTGGGACCGTCAAAGCCACCGTCGGCACGTCCAAAGTAATCGTACAGCTGGTCAAACCCGCAGTTCAGAAAGCCGAGCTCGAGATCACGAAGCCAAACCTGACCAAGCTTGAGAGCGCTCTGCCTGGCCTTGGGCTGAAACATCGACGCCTGATCAGCGCCGTCGGCGTCGCCCTGGTCGAAGCGGACGGCACGCCGATACCCTCATCGAAGCTGCAGCACTCGGTCAAAATCACGCTCCAAGGTGCCGAGTACGCTGGGACGGTCAAGGCCTTTGAGTTCTCGGGTGCTTCCAAGTTGCAGCCGCTGCACGTCACTCACGTGCCGGGTAAGCCGCCGCGTATCACGCTGACGCTTTCCGGTGGCGGCGATCTCTTTGTCGTAGGTTGATCAGCCGGCTCGAGGATGGTCTGGCTCAGCTCGCTGCGCGAGTTGAGCCAGACGCCTCGGCGCCACCCGTTGTGGCCGGTGGTACCGGCGCGCGCGCCACCCCTCGCGGGGGTGACGACGTGGCGGATCATGGGCTTGCGCTCCACCGCATCCTCTCTCTCCTCGCGACGCTCAGTCTCTTCGGCGTAGCGTTCGCATCGGAGGGTCTCGCAGTGCAGGCCCCTGCAACGGGTGTGGTCGTCGCGTCGGTCTTTGGCGCCGGCCTCGTGCTGGCCGCATCGATCCTGCTCGCGCGGACGGAGAGTGCGTTGGGCCGCCTCGACGTCTGCGTTTTGTTGTTGGCGTTGCTCGCGTTGGCCGCGTGGGCCACGGTTGCGCTGTACAAGAACCCGGCATATGGAACGGATGAGGCCGCCTACGTGCAGGCGTCGGCCGAAATGCTCCTTCACGGCCACGACCCCTATGGCGCGAACCTCTTGCCGGCGCTCAGTCAGTTTCGCGTACCCATCAACTTCGCGACCTACACGCTCAACGGCGGTATCGCCTCCACGCTCGCTTATCCAGCACTACCGGTGCTCGTCCTTGCGCTCTTCGTCAAGTCCGTAGGGAGCACGCAGGCGGCACCGATAGCCGACATCGCGATTCTGATGGTCACCGCGGTGGTGATGTTCCGCCTGCTGCCTGCCCGCTCCCGTGCGCTCGCTTCCTTGGTTCCGATCGGCCTCCCAATTTTGCCGCAAGGAGCGATCTCGGGCTTGACCTCGATCATGTGCGTCGCGTTACTCGTGCCCGTCGCCTATCGCTGGACCGATGTCGGCACGGGCGGGAGGCTCACACGACGCCACTGCTGGCAGGCCGTCGCGCTTGGCCTCGCACTGTCCACGCAGCAGCTGGCGTGGTTCGTAGCGCCTTTCTTGCTGCTGGGCATCTATCTAGTGCGGCGCCCGGCGTTGGGGCCAGCGCGGGCCGCGCGGACCGGTGCGGCCTACGGCAGCGTAGCCGCAGCAACATTCCTCGTGGTCAACGCGCCGTTTATGGTCTGGGGGTTCGGCGCTTGGTTCAGTGGCGTTGCCTCGCCACTGACGCAGCACGCGATACCGCTCGGTGAGGGGCTCGTCTTTCTCACCCTCTTCCTGCACATCGGCGGCGGCTCGCTTGCGCGCCTCAACGACGCTGCCGCAGCTCTATACGCAGGCCTGCTGATCATCTACGGTGTTCGCTTCAGGACCCTCGGTCGCGGATGTTTCGTGCTTGCGATCATCCCCTTTTTCATCTCGAGCCGGTCGCTTGCGGAGTATTTCATGATGATGGTCGCAGTGATCGTCGTCAGCATCGCGACTGTCGATGCAGATCGAATCGCGACGGCACACGAGATTGGCCTGTCTTGGCGCCCGGCGCGCCGATGGCTGGCAGTGACCGCGAGCGTGCTCCCGGCGGGCGGCTTCCTCTTGGGCGCGTTGACCGCACAACAGCCGCTCACCCTGAACATCGTTGAACTGCTCACCAACGGACAGCTCCAGAGCGTATGGCGCATCAGAGTCGTTGTGCACAACCGCTCGGGGAGCACACTCAGCCCGCACTTCTCGACCAACTCGCTCGGGTATGCCAGTGCTTTCTGGAACGCCATCAAGGGGCCCGCGCGCTTGGCGCCCGGCGCGACCGCCACGTACACGCTGGCTTCACCCAATCTCGGCTCGATGTCGGGGCTCAACTCTCCGTTTGTGCTTGCGGCCGTCACCGGGTCCCCGCAAACCGTAAGTGATTCGAGTGCGTACACACCCCAGCACTATTCGGTCAGTCTCACCCCTAACTACGTGGATCGCGTGCTCCCATCGGGCGCCACCACCACGTTCACCGCGGAGCTTCGTTCGCCGCTCGGAACGCGGGTGCAGAAAAGCGGCGTCACGATCGCACTCGGGCAGGTGATCTACGGACAGGAAAACCTGATCCCCGCCCAGGCGCGGATCAACGGCGCACAAGAAGGCGCTACACCGGTTTTCGCCAAAACTGGGCCTCGGGGCGCAGCCACGTTCACCGTGCTCGACAGCGCCGTACAGGGTCAGCCGATCTACCTGCAAGCGTGGATCCAGCCGGCCAGTGGCTATCCGTTTGGCTACTCAGAAATAGTCTCCGTGCTCTGGCGCTGACCATTATTCGCGCCAACGCCGGAGACAGACCGCGTGCCTTCCTGACTGTTCGGCACGAGCGAGGCGCCGCGCGCCGCCTGCTTATCGGCTGAACGGCGATGTTGACCAGCCTACGCCCGCGTCACTCGCCTGAGCCTGACCTCCAGCGCGAGACCGTCGATCTGCGCCCGCTCCGAGTGGGCGTAACCGGAGTCGTCCGCGGCTGAGCTGCCCGCGTCGAGCTCGAGCTCGAGCGCGAGCGTCTCCGCGGCGAGCTGGTCGCGGTGGGCCTCCGCGGCGGCGAGCAGCGCAGGGTCGCCGCCGAGCTTCAGGGCGATCCTGTCCTGGACCTCGAGGCCCGCGTTCTTGCGGGCGTTCTGGACCGTGTGGACGATCTCCCGCGCGAAGCCCTCGCGGCGGAGGTCGTCGTCGATCTCGAGGTCGAGCGCCACCGCGTGGGCGCCCTCGCGCTCGACGCTGTAGCCCTCCGGCGGGCGCATCGTCAGGATCACATCGTCGGCCGTGAGCGTGTGTTCGCGCCCGGCGACCGAGATCCCCACGGCGCTCTGCTCGGGCCCGGCGCCGTTGCCCTCGTGGTCGCGCAGCGCCGCCGCGACCGACGCCGGGTCAAGTGCCGCGATCGCCTGCGCCGCCAGCGGCATGTCCCTGCCGAACAGCGGGCCGAGCTTTCTGTAGTTGGCCTTCAGCTCATAGCTGCCCAGCTCATCCGCCGCCGCCACGAAGCGCACCGCTCTGACGTTCAGCTCCTCGCGCACGATCTCCGCCAGCAGTTCGATCGCCTCCCGCTCGCGGCCGTCCGCGACGACGACCGCCTCGGCGAGCGGTTGGCGGACCTTGATCTTGGCCTTGCCCCGTGCCGCGAGGCCCAGGCGGACCGTCTCGCGCGCGAGCGCCATCGCCTGCTCGAGCGGCTCATCCCTTGCGCCGGGGCTGGGG
>CAJCIJ010000271.1 GCA_903970315.1 Actinomycetota bacterium | reverse complement strand
CCGCCCCGGACACAGGACCGGGGAGCATGCCGCGATCCAGGGGAGTGCCGCACGGGCCCTGTGGCGGCTGGCGCCCATGCGAACCCTGTACGGGCTGACCTTCCTCGGCTTTGGCATCTTCGTCGCGCTCGCCACCTGGCTGCAGACGCTGCTTCATCCGGCTGGGGTCTCCGAACAGACATCCGGCGCGCTGCTCGTGGGGATGGTGGTTGCCGGCACAGTGGGGTGCGCATTGCTGCCACCGCTGGTCGTCCGCCGCCGCGCCGAGCCGGCGTTCATGGGCGGTGCTGTCGCCGCTGGGGCTGTGGGGTGCGTGGTGTTGGCGGCTGTGCCGTGGTTGGCGGTGCAGGCGCTGGCACTGATCGCGATCGGCGCCTTCGTGCTGACCGCGTTGCCAATAATCCTGACCGCGGCCGAGCAGCTCGCGGGCGCGGCAGCGGGCACGGCGGGCGCGATCGTCTGGATGGCGGGCAATCTGGGAGGGCTGGTGGTCGCCCTGCTCGTACAGGCGCTCGTGCACCACCCAGCCGAGGCGTTTGTGGCGATGGCGGTCGTGTCACTCCTAGGCGTGCCCCTGGTCGTCCGTTGCCCGTCGGCGCAGGCCGTGGATGCGCGGTTGCAGGCGCCCGCCACCGTTGGCTGATCACTGTTTGCGGTGTGGCCGCGGCGCGTCCGGCGGTCGATGCGGCGATGCTAACGGCGGTGTCTGCGTGGTTTCCGGGCGAATGAGATAATCCGAACTGCGATGAAACGTTCGATCACGACAGCGCTTGTCGTTGCCGTGTTGGCTGGCCTGACGGCAGGCTGCGGTAGCGGTGGGGGGCAGCCGAGTGGCGGCTCGCAGCGGGCATCCGCGCTGACCGAAGAGGCTCGGAGCTACGCGCGCTCGGTGAACCTGCGCACAGGTGACGTGCCATGGTTGAAGACCTCCTCGGCTTACCGGGAACGCACGACTCGCGAGGAGCGCCTGTGGCCAGCGCCTGCGTCCTGCTACCGCGGTGTCCCACGCACCGGCGAAGTGGACGGGATCCTCTCTGAGCGGTTCGCACGCTCCTTCGAACGCTTCGGCAAACACGGGATTGTCCTTTTGAAGGGGCGCACCCTGGAAGGGGTTAGCTCGGGCGTGTACCTGATGAAGAGCGCGGCCCTGGCCCGTGAGGACGTTTCAGCCGCCGGAACGGCTCGGGCGAGGGCGTGCCTGGACCACTACGAGACGCTTGAGTCCCACCTGGTTCTGCTAGAAGGCGAGCCACTGCTCGACAACGCCAGCGCGTCCGCGCTGCGCTTCCGGGTGCCCGGCGTGGCCGGATACGGGCTGCGTGTGAGCGCTACGCGCGCGCGCGCTCTGGGCAACGGTCGGCGCTTGCCGTACGCGCTCGATATTTTCGGCTTCGCCGTCGGCCCGGTGGAGGTGGTGCTGAAGGCATATGGCTCCCCCGTGCCCGTTAGCGAAGCCCGCGAGCGAACACTGCTTGCCCTACTGGTCAAACGCGCACAGGCGCTGCAGCACTAGCCGCGAAGCGCAAACCGCGAACCGCGGATCAGCCTACGCTGCTGGCCAATGCCCGGTCGGCGAACGGCCCCAGCAGCCGCCCGGCTGCGTCGGCCATCGCGTGCGGCGTGGCGCTGGGCGCGGTCAGGTAGCTGATCGCCAGGCGTACCAGCGATTCGGCTAGCAGCTGCGCATCGGCCGCTGAGCCCTGCGGCCAGCCCGCGTGGATGACAAGCCCAAGGCGGGCTGCGGCCCACTGGACCACCGGCAGGCTCTGGGTCGTCAGAAACGGCAGCGTGCCACTCGTGCCGTCGTCGCTGAGCAGGACGTGTACCAGCGGGTCCTCGGCGGCGGTCGTCAGGAACACCTCCAGCCCAGCGCTCACTGCCGCCTGGGGGTCGTCGGAGTGTTCGCGAACCGCGGCCTCGACGGCGTTCAGGAAGCGTTCGCCTTCCTGGATGACCAGGGCCAGAGCGAACTCGTCGCGGCTACCAAATGTCTTGTAGAGGGTCTGGCGGCTTACACCCGCTGCACCCGCGATGTCGGCCATCGTGATCTCAGACCAAGGACGAAGCTGGAGCTGGTCCTTGGCGGCGCCAAAGAGCGTCTCGCGCAGCAGGTTGCGGGCGGCCACGGCATATGGCGCGCGCTCGTCTGTGGCCTGCATAACAGTCATGATGGCATCGCCTCGGCGATCGGCCTCACTGAGGCGCGCCCTCGGTAGCTATCACCGATTCGAAATCGACCTTGTCGCGAACTCCGCAGTCCGGACACGCCCAGTCATCGGGCACCTCGGCCCATGCGGTGCCAGCCGCAAAGCCCTCGCGAGGCGCGCCGGTCTGCTCGTCGTAGACGTACTCGCACACAGGACACCGGTACTGGGCCATCTGTCTGCGCTCCTCAGCTTCCCCGGAGTGCGCCGTCGCGGAGGTAGCGTGAGCGCTTGCGCGGGTTGATGTTGGCCAGCTCGGGGTTGCCGCCGTAGTGGTCAAGCAGACGGCCGTCCATGACCCGGCGCCAGACCGCCGGCACCATCGCCAGCACCATCATCCCCGCGTAGCCAGTGGGTAGTTGCGGAGCCTCTGCGACGTTGCGCAGTGC
>CAJCIJ010000270.1 GCA_903970315.1 Actinomycetota bacterium | reverse complement strand
GGCCGGGGCCGGCGTTTCGCGTGATTGGGCACCGCGGTTTGTGGCTGCCGGAGCGACCGTCGTGGACAACTCGTCCTACTGGCGCATGCACGACGACGTGCCTCTCGTGGTCAGCGAGGTCAACCCCGACGCCCTGACCGACCACAGCGGGATCATCGCCAACCCCAACTGCTCGACCATGCAGATGGTCGTGGCCCTAAAGCCCATCTTTGACGCCGCCGGCATCGAGCGCCTGGTCATTTCGACCTACCAGGCGGTGTCGGGGACCGGCAAGCGCGCAGTCGAGGAGCTCACGCGCCAGACCCAGGTGCTACTCGACGACCGCCAGGCGCACACCGGCAACTCCAAGCCGGCGCATACCACGATCCATCCGGAGGTCTACCGCCACAGGATCGCCTTCAACGCGCTGCCCGAGGCCGGCAGCTTTCCTGCCGGCGACGACCACACCGACGAGGAGCGCAAGCTCATCAACGAGACACGCAAGATCCTCTCCGATCCATCGATCTCAGTCTCGGCAACCTGCGTGCGAGTGCCCGTCTACATCGGTCACTCCGAGGCCGTCAACGTACAAACGCGCGAGCCCCTCTCGGCCGAGCAGGCGCGCGCGCTGTTGCGGGCCGCCCCAGGGGTCGAGGTCATGGACGATCCCGCCGGCGCCGTGTACCCGCTGGCCTCGCTCGCCGAGGGCCGCGACGAGGTGTTCGTGGGACGCATCCGCCGCGACCCCGGGCACGAGCGCGCACTTGACATGTGGATCGTGGCCGACAACCTCCGCAAGGGTGCCGCCACCAACGCCGTCCAGATCGCCGAGCTCCTGGCGCACCGCGGCCTGCTCGGCGTGCGTTCCCCGGGCGCCCTCGCGTAACGCAGTGCGCCTGCACGGCGCGCGTCGGGGGAAGGAGTCGACGGGGCTCGCGCGAACCTTCAGACGATGGTCACCGCTGAGGCCCAGCGCACGCTCGTCAAGTCGCCTCCAGAGCTCTGGAGTCAGCTCAGCGACCCCAGTACGCTCGAAGACCACCTAGCCGAACTGGGCGAGATTCGCATAGTGCGCGCCAATCCCGAGCAGCTGGTGGAGTGGGAGGCATCCTCGGCGCGAGGAACCGTGGAGATCAAGCCGTCGGGCTGGGGCACGACCGTGGTGCTCTCAATGACCCTCCAGGAGCCTGTGCCGGCGTCAGAGCCGGCCGTTGCCCGGGAGCCCAACCCGGCGGACGAGCCCAGCCCGGCCCATGACCAGAGCGAGCTACCAGAGCCCGACGCCGGCGCCGAGCCCGCGGTCGCCGACCAAGAGCTTCATGAGCCGGTCGCGGAAACGCTCACCCCACCGAGCGCGACGAGCGAAAGCGCGCCAGGTTTCATGGCCCGCTTGCGGCAGCGATTCGGGCGCAATCCGGCCCCAGAAAGCCCTCCGACCGTCCCGGTTGGAGAGCCACTGTCGGATGTCCCAAAGTCAGTGGCCGCGCGCGCGCGCGTGCCAGACGAAATGGAGAGCGACGCCGCGCCGACGGACACCCCCTCCGAGGCAGCCCTGACCCCTTCTTCCACAGCCCCCGCGGCCCCCTCTGCGGACCCGCTCCTGACCGTGACTAACGCGCCAGCTTCCAGTCCGATTGTCCCGGTCGCGGAGTCCGCGCAGGCCACCGCGCTGCTGACCGCCGTGCTGGACAGGCTCGGCGAAGCTCGCCACCGGCCATTCTCGCGCTCCTAGCCGGCACTGGGCCGGATAACGCGCGCGGATAAGATCCGCCGCTGATGCGAGAGCGAGCACCCGAAACCTATGAGGAGCGTCTGGAGCAGCTGACGGCGCTGCGGACCGAGGCGCTGCATGCGCAGGGCCCAGGCGTCGAGAAGCAGCACGAGCGGGGCAAGCTCACGGCTCGGGAGCGGATTGACCGACTGTTGGACCCGGGCTCCTTCCAGGAGCTCGACGCCTTCGTACGCCACCGCACGACAGCATTTGGCATGGACAAGAACCGCCCGCTCGCTGACGCAGTCGTTACGGGGCACGGCACCATCGAAGGACGTCGCGTCTGCGTGTTCAGCCAGGACTTCACCGTTTTCGGCGGCTCGCTGGGCGAGGTGATGGGCGAAAAGATGTGCAAGATCATGGATCTGGCGGCCAAGATCGGCTGTCCCGTGATCGGCATCAACGACTCCGGCGGGGCGCGTATTCAGGAGGGCGTGGTGTCTCTTGGCGCCTACGGCGACGTCTTCGTGCGTAACGTCCGCTGCTCCGGCGTCATCCCGCAGATCAGCCTGATCATGGGCCCGTGCGCGGGGGGCGCCGTGTACTCGCCGGCCATCACCGACTTCATCCTGATGGTCAAGGAGACCTCGCACATGTTCATCACGGGCCCCGACGTGATCAAGACGGTCACGGGCGAGGAAGTCGGCTTTGAGGAGCTGGGCGGCGCGATGTCCCACAACTCCAAATCCGGAGTGGCCCATTTTGCCGCCGAGGACGAGGAGTCCTGCCTGGAGGATTGCCGGTACCTGCTCAGCTTCTTGCCCTCAAACAACCTCCAGACCGCCCCGCGAGTGGCGACCGCCGACAGTCCCGATCGCATGGATCTCGAGCTCGACCACGTGGTCCCGGACTCTCCCAACAAGCCGTATGACATGCGCGACGTGGTGCGCCGCATCGTCGACGACGGCGAGTTTCTCGAGGTCCACGAGCACTACGCGCGCAACATCATCTGCGGCCTGGCACGCATGGACGGGTTCTCGGTCGGCATCGTGGGCAACCAGCCCAACCAGTTGGCGGGCGTGCTCGACATCGACGCCTCGGTGAAGGCCGCTCGCTTCGTGCGGACGTGCGACGCGTTCAACATCCCACTGATCACCCTCTGCGACGTGCCTGGGTTTCTGCCGGGGACCGCGCAGGAGTGGGGCGGGATCATCAGGCACGGGGCAAAGCTCCTGTATGCGTTCACCGAGGCCACCGTGCCAAAGCTCACGGTGATCACTCGCAAGGCCTACGGCGGGGCCTACGACGTGATGGCGTCAAAGCACCTGTTGGCGGACTTCAACTTCGCTTGGCCCACGGCCGAGGTTGCCGTGATGGGGCCCGAGGGTGCAGTCAACATCATCTACAGGCGCGACATAGCCGCAAGCCCCACGCCGGAGGAGCGCAGGAGCAAACTCATCGACGACTACAAGGTCCATTTCGCGAACCCCTACTCGGCCGCCGAACGTGGGTACATCGACGACGTAATCGTCCCTCACGAAACGCGCCCCAAGCTGATCGAGGCTCTGCACACGCTGCAGACAAAGCGCGAAGCGGGCCCGGCGCGCAAGCACGGCAACATCCCGCTGTAGCGCGGCGCACGATCAGCACAGGCGGTCCCCACACGCATGGCCAGCACCCGCGCCCACAATCCCGGCACACCATCGTTCACGAGACCTCGCGCCGACGCCGAGGAGGCCGCGGCGATCATCGCAGCCCTTGAGCGCTTTATCGCCGACACCGGTGGCTACGCGGCGACAGGGGCAGGTCCCCGTGGCATTGACCCCTGGCAGAGCGCAGCGCTACTGGAGGGCGTCAGCCGCAAGGGCGCACCCTTAGCGCCGACACCTTGGATGACCTGAGCCGGGGACCATTGCGACCCAGGCAGGCTTGGCGGACCCCGAGCCTAGATAAATAGCTAAAAGCCGCTAGCATTTCGGACCAATACCTCTGCAGTCCGAGGACACTTGCCAGCGCATCGCCGGGGCCAAGCCCCGGCGCAGGCCCTAAACCGCCTAGAACAGGAGGTCTTTGCGCATGGAGCCGGCCGCCACAACCAACCACACAGCCACGACGACCGCCGACCCTGGGGCCGGCGAGGGAGCCGTGACGCAGCTGGCTCCGCGCGGGACGCTCTCCGACCCCGAGGTTCTCCAGCATGTCCCCGGGCACATCATCCCAATCCTCGTGCGGGAGTTCGATGACTTCAAGAGCGAGGCCCAGCAGTTCCTCAACGGAGGCACGCCGGAGGCCGAGTTCATCAAGTTTCGGCTCAAGCAGGGCGTCTACGGGCAGCGCCAGAGCGACGTCCAGATGATCCGGGTCAAGCTGCCCTTCGGCGGGGTCACCGCTGAGCAGCTGGATGCATTTGCCGACGTCATCGAGAAGTACGTCCCCCTGCGCAAGGGCCACGTGACCACGCGCCAGAACATCCAGGTGCACCACATGCCCCTGATGGACGTCGAGAAGGCGATCCGCGAGCTCGGTGAGGTGGGCCTGTCAAGCCGCGAGGGGTGCGGCAACACGATGCGCAACGTCACCGGCGACCCCTGGGCGGGCGTGGCGACCGACGAGCTCTTTGACATGACCCCGTACGCCGCTGCATACGTTCGTTACTTCGTGCGACACCCGACCACCCAGGCGATGCCGCGCAAGGTCAAGACCGCTTTCGATGGCTCCGACGCGGGCCGTGCCATCAGCGAGATCCACGACATCGCCTTCCGTGCACGCGTGCGCCCCAGCGACGACCCCGACAACCCTGGCGAGATCCGCGGCGCACAGATGCTCGTGGGCGGGGGAACCTCGATCATGCCGCGCCTTGCCCCCGTGCTGTACGAGTTCGTGGGCCTTGACGACGGTGAGTACCTGAAGATCACCGAGGCCGTGATGCGGATCTTTGACCGTCAGGAGTGGCTGCGGGTCAATCGCGCCAGGGCGCGAATCAAGGTGTTCGTGGACAAGTTCGGCATTGACGAGCTGCGCCGGCAGGTCGAGGAGGAGTTGCAGGGCGACTGGGTGGCCGAACGCGACTTCGCAGTCGAGCACAGGCTGGGTCTCTTTGACGAGCAGGCGCCCGCCGCACCGGTCTCGGCCGGCAGCCCCAACGGCGACGTCTCTGAGCTTGAACGGTTCCGCGCCGCAAACGTGGCCGCGCAGAGACAGGACGGCTTTGTGGCTGTCGAGGTCAAGATCCGCCGCGGTGACCTGAGCCCGGAGCAGCTGCGCGGCCTGGCACGAATCATGCGCGACCACACGGGGGCCTATGCGCGCACAACAGTCCAGCAGAACCTCGTGCTGCGGTGGGTGCGCGAGGAGAGCGTCTACGACGTCTGGCAGGCGCTGCGCGAGATCGGCCTCGGCGATCCCGGCTCACGTGAGATCGAGGACGTCGTCTCCTGCCCTGGCACCGACTCCTGCAAGCTGGGGATCACCAGCTCGATGGGACTCAACCAGGCCGTGGGCGAGCGGCTCTCAGAGATGGCCATCGAGGACCCGCTGGCGCGCGGCATCCACATCAAGATCTCCGGGTGCCCCAACGGGTGCGGCCAACACCACCTCGGCGCCATAGGCTTCTACGGTGCGTCCATCAAGGTCGGCGAGCATACGATCCCCGCGTACATCCCACACGTCGGTGGCTCCTTCGAAGGCGAGGGCGTTGCATTCGGCCAGCGCCTCAAGCTCCGGCTGCCATCCAAGCGGATCCCCGATGCCGTGGAGCGCTGGATACGCCACTACGAAGCCGACCACACCGAGGGCGAGACATGGGGCTCCTACATCGGGCGCGTGGGCACCGCACACCTGGAAGCCCAGGTCAAGGACCTCTCGATGCCAGCCGATTTCAGCATCGAAACCATGAACCAGTTCATCGACTGGAACAGGGACGTTCCGTTCCAGGTGATCCGAGGAGAAGGCGAGTGCGCAGTCTGACCGACACACCCAAGCTCGGGGCAAGCGCCGGTGCGCCGGCGGGGGACCTCGCCGACGATCTCACACGGACTCTGCAAGCGGCTGTCGCCGCCCACGGTGATCGCCTTGTGCTGCTGTGCTCCTTCCAGAAGGAGGAGTCGGTCCTCATCGACGAGCTCATGCGGGTCGCGCCGGCGCCCAACCCGGTGCGAATCGTCACCATCGACACGGGAGTCCTGTTCCCCGAGACCCTCGATACGTGGAAGGCCTTCGAGGATCATTTCGGGATTGCCGTCGAGGTGCACGACGCAAGCGGCCCCAGCGGTCCCTGGACCGGCCCTGGAAACTGCTGCTCGGTCCTGAAAGTGGCGGCTCTGGAGGAGGCACTGGGAAGCGCCGACGCCTGGGTGACGGGACTGCGTCGCGAGCAGAGCCCCACGCGCGCCGACATTGCGCTGCGCGAACTCGACGAGACACGGGGGATGTGGAAGTACAACCCGCTCGCCGGCTGGTCCGAGCGCGACCTGTGGCGACGCATCCATGAGCGAAGCCTTCCCTACCACCCGCTGCACGACCAGGGCTATTCGTCGATCGGCTGCGCCCCGTGCACCCAGCCCGGCACCGGCCGCGAGGGCCGTTGGGCTGGGACGGCCAAGACCGAGTGCGGTCTGCATGTCGACCCCGCGTCGTTACCTCCCGTCGATCTTGGCGCCACAGCCGTCGATCTTGGCCAGGCTGTCAAGGGCAGCGCGAGCGAGCGCTCGTGAGCACCCTCATCAAGCCCCGGCGGCCTGTGCTCAGCCACATCCGCGCGCTTGAGTCCGAGGCGATCTACGTGATGCGTGAGGTGGCCGCCGAATTCGAGCGCCCTGTGGTGCTGTTCAGCGCGGGCAAGGACTCGCTGGTGCTGCTGCGTCTCGCCGAGAAGGCGTTCCGGCCGGCCCGCTTTCCATTCCCCCTCATGCACGTGGACACGGGCCACAACTTCCCCGAGGTCATCGCCCTGCGCGACAATCGCGCCCGGGAACTGGGCGAGCGGCTGATCGTGGCGAGCGTCCAGGAGTCGATCGAC
>CAJCIJ010000269.1 GCA_903970315.1 Actinomycetota bacterium | reverse complement strand
CGCGACGCCAGCGCCATCTCGTCAGGTGCATCGATGCCAAAGTTGGTCGGGTCCCAAATCTGCTCACAAAGTCGCTGATAAAGCACCTGCCGCTCCGCGAAGGACTCAACGGTAAAGTCAGATATCGGCGCAAATGGAAGCCCGCGCTCGTCGCGAAGGCGAAGAAAAGTCGGATTATGCTCATAGCACTTGGGGTGTAGCGACTTGGCAAGCAGATTCTGCCTAAAATAGTGCTCAAGCTTCACGGCGTATGGCTTGTCGCCGTAACTCGCATTGAAGTCCTTTGGGAGCAGTAGTAGTCCCCCGAAGCGATTGCGCTGGTCGGAAAATGCTTGCTCGCCTGGTAGCTCCGGGTGCAGCTCAGGATGGTTCGCCCAAATGTGCTCAATCTCGAACGGGTGCTTTCGCGACCGGCTCACGAAGTCAGCGAACGTCAGCGTCCCAGCCGGCCATCGATGAACGCCTCGTCTCAGGACTCGCGACCCTGCGGTTCATTGAGGAGAAAGCGAACGCGCTTCTGATCGGTCCGCCCGGGTTCGGCAAGACGTCTGCGTCCACTCCTCGCTCATGACCGCCCGTATCGGTCATTCAGGCGAACCACGTCGTGCAGCTCGGGCGTCGAGACCTCAAGAATCATGCAGTCCTCCAGTGCCTCGACGGTATGCACGAGGCCCGGCGTGTTCCGCCACGCTACTCCGGGGCCAATCTCGCGCCTGCGCATCGCCTGGGCACTTTCACCCTGTTCGAGCACAAGGCGCCCGGACAGCAGGTAGCTCGTCTCGTCCTTCTCCTCGTGATACTGCACAGACAGCTTGTGCCCAGCATCAACGCGCAGGATCTTTCCCGCGTAGCGGTCCGTGTGGGCATACCACAGCTCGCTGCCCCACGGCTTGGAAACCTCTCGGGGGAGCCTGTCTTCGTTCGCGCCGGCCACCGCACGGACCATATGCGAGCCAGACATTCCAGCGCTCTTCGCACCGCGCACGGCAGATAACATGGCGGCTGCGATGCAGGTGCGGTTTCTTCGGCAAAGTTCGGTAGATGTTCGATGCAGCGCATCCACCGCCTGTGAGCTTTACGCAGAAAGCCATCATTTGCAGGCAAAGGGCGATTAGCTCAGTTGGTTAGAGCGCTTCTCTGATAAGGAAGAGGTCCCAGGTTCGAGTCCTGGATCGCCCATTCGTTTATTCCCTGCAAAATCGGCGTATTTGGTAAGCGTTCAGTCCGTGGGCTGTTTAGCTGAGCAGTGGGGCTGGGTCGCCGCGGGCGTTGGCGTTGAGCAGGTCGGTGAGGTAGGCGTGCAGACTGCGGTGCTGCAGGCGGCAGGTGGTCGAGGCGGATAGGAGCCTGGCGATGCGTTGCTCGCCTTCTTCGGATTGGCTTCCGAGGGATAGCTTGCGGTAGATCACGGCGCCGCGGAGGGAGCGCTCGGCGTGGTTGTTAGTCGGCTGCACGCCGGGGCTGGCGGCGAACGTCCATAGCGCGGGCCAGAGCTTCAGGAGGTTGCGGGCCATGCCGCGGCAGTATTTGTTGCGCGGCGATTTGCTCGAGGAGCGTCTGAGTGCGGGCTTCAGCTCGCGGCGCAGGAGCGCGATCTGTCGTTTGAGCTCTCGCCGGTCGTTGGTGTGTTGGAAGACCTCCCATGCCCAGAACAGCCGCTCGCAGACGTGCAGCCCGAGCTCCCCGAACCGTTTCTCGTCGGCTAGTCCTTCGGCGTGCGCAGTGAAGTCGCGACGCAGGTGTGCCCAGCAGATCTGCCGGCGCTTCAAGGGCAGGTGGCTATAGGCCCACCATCGGTCCGAGGTCACGATCGCCGTGGTGTCCGCGAGCAGCGCCTTGGCGTGTTCCTCATGACGGTCAGGCGCGACGTTGAAGAACGCGAGCTCGTCGGTGAACGCGCCCCACAGTGCGCGCTGGGATCCCTGCAGACGCCAGCCGGTCTCATCCATATTCAGATGTCTGCTTGAGCGGACCGCGTCAAGCAGATCCTGGTGAGGCTCGGCGAGAGCATCACCGACACGGCTGAGCACCGCGTCGACGGTCCCGGTCGAAAGGCGCGCCTGGAAGAGCTCTTCCACCAGCTCGACGGCATCGCGGCGCGAAACACGGTTGCGCACCGACACAGTCGCGATCGCCGCCTGCAGCCGGGGCCCGAGATGGCTCGCGGCGACCTCGCGGGGGAGCCGGCCGGAGCGCCTTGCCCCGCACCCGGGGCAGCGCACACGCTGACAGCGATGCTCGATCACACGGACCGTGATCGCGGGCAGCTCTTCGACCTGATGGCGCGCCGGCTCACCAACCGCCAGCCGGTCGCTTTCGCTGAAGACATGGCCGCAGTCGCAGCTCGCCGGCCAGTGATCGATGAACTCATCCACCGCCCACGCCGGAAGCAGCGGCCGCCCGCGACCCTCGTGGCCGGGCTGGCCGCCCGGTTTGCGCCCTGAACGGTCCTTGCCGCGTCCAGCGGCGCGCCGCGGCGGATCAGAGCTCGGCGGCCGTGAGGAGTTCCCAGAGTTCTTGGCCAGCTGACGCTCGAGCTTCTCGACCCGCGTCTCGAGCTCCTGGATCCGGCGATCCATCGCCAGCAGCACTTCGACTACAGCCTCACGCCCCGCGTCATAGATCGCCTCAGCCTCAGCGCGCTCCACACCTACAGATTCGACGAAGCACAGTTATGTCCCCCAACCCACTGAACGCTTACCATTTTCGGGGCATTTGCAGGGCCTTTCGTGAGCGGGGGACCGAGGAGTCGAACCTCGCGTTGCGGTTTTGGAGACCGGCGTGAGAGGGCATTTTGGTCAATAAACATGGGGCCTTGCGGTCTCTAGGGATAGCTGTAGGGATCGAAACTCCCGCCATCGCTCGCGACGAACCTCAAGGGTGCGCCGCCCTCAGCGATGTCGATTACCCCATGGTGGCCGCCCCATTTTCCGGGGCTGACCAGGAAGACCTCGAAGTCGACTTACCCAGTCGGCGCCATCGCCTACCAAGCGGGTCACGCGGCTAAATTGGGGCCACGACCCCATTAGCCGGCACCAAAG
>CAJCIJ010000268.1 GCA_903970315.1 Actinomycetota bacterium | reverse complement strand
CGCTTGCGGCGGTGCAGAGCTTCAAGCCGCACCTGATGGTCTTAGACGTGATGCTCCCGGACATGGAGGGCTTTGATGTTGCAGCGCGCCTGGGCTCGCAGCGCGCGGGCGTTCCGATCATCTTCCTGACGGCGCGCGATGCCACCGAGGACAAGGTACGGGGGCTGACGGGAGGCGGCGACGACTACATGACAAAGCCGTTCTCGCTGGAGGAGCTGGTGGCGCGCATAAGGACGATCCTGCGCCGCACGGGAGCGGCTGAGGCGCAGTCCAGCTGCCTGACATTCGAGGACGTGGAGCTGGATGAGGACACGCGTGAGGTGACGCGGGCGGGGAATGCAATCGAGCTGACGGCAACGGAATACAGGCTGCTGCGCTACCTGATGCTCAACCCGCGCAACGTGCTGACGCGGGCGCAGCTGCTGGACCACGTGTGGAACTACGACTTTGGCGGCGACAGCAGGGTGCTTGAGACCTACGTGAGCTACCTGCGCAAGAAGCTTGACGCGCACGGGCCGTCGCTGATCAAGACGGTGCGCGGGGTGGGTTACGCGCTGAGGGCTCCGCGGGTCTGATGGCATCGCTGCGAGCCCGCATTCTTGCGGGCGTGCTTGTGCTTTCGGCGGCGGGCCTGACCCTGCTCGCGGTGGTCACCTACGCCGAGGAGAGCTCGTTTCTAAACAGCCGCATTGACAGGGAAGTCGAAAAGGCCGTTCCGGCGGTCTCGGAGGCGCTTGACAGCGCGGGGTTCAGGCCGCACTCCGAAGGCTTGGGCTTCTCCCCGGTTGCGGGCAGCAACTTCGGCGCGGGCCCGGGGGGCGGGCCGCCGAACCTCCACCTCCCACCGGGCACATACGGCCAGCGCAGGGAAGCCGATGGTGTGGTCCTTGGTCACCTCCTGGTCAGCTACGGCCAGAGCGCCCCGGCGGCCCCGTCGATCCCGGCGCACGTGCCGGTGGGCAAGCTGGTGACGCTCGGGTCGGTGGGCTCCTCGGGCCTTCACTACCGCGCATACCTGGCGCACGACCCGGAGGACTCGGGCCTGACGCTGGTGGCGGTACCGCTGAACGAAGTGGGGGGCACCCTGTCGCGGCTTCGCAACGTCGAGATCCTGGTGATCGTGGGCGTGCTTGCGGCGCTGACGGTGACGGCGCTGTTTGTGGTGCGCCTGGGGCTGCGGCTGCTGGATCGCATGCAGGCCACCGCGGGGGCGATTGCGGCGGGCGAGCTGTCGCGGCGGGTGAGCCCGGCGACGACAAAGACCGAGGTGGGCAGGCTGGGGCTGGCGCTGAACGCGATGCTGGAGCGTCTGGAGGAGGCGTTTGCACAGCGCACGGCAAGCGAAGAACGCCTGCGCCACTTCATTGCTGACGCCTCGCACGAGTTGCGCACCCCGCTTGCCTCCATCCGTGGCTACGCGGAGCTGTTTCGCATGGGCGCTGCCTCGGACACCGCCGAGATAGAGCGCGCGATGGGCAGGATCGAGGACGAGTCAAAGCGCATGGGAGTGCTCGTGGAGGACCTGCTGACGCTTGCGCGGCTAGACCAGGCGCCGGTGCGCGAGCACGTGCAGGTGGACATGGGCGCGCTGGCGTCAGACGCTGTCAAGGATGCCCGCGTCCGGGCGCCGGACCGCGAGATCACAATCTCCTCTGCAGCGCCCGCCGTCGTGGCGGGCGACGCCGATCAGCTGCGCCAGGTGCTGGCAAACCTGCTGGGAAACGCGCTTGTGCACACCCCCGCGGGCACGCCCATCGAGGTCGAGGTGGTGGGCGACGCGGCGATGGTGACGATTTCGGTGCGCGACCACGGTGCGGGCCTCCCGGGCGACGCAGCCGAGCAGCTCTTTGAGCGCTTCTGGCGCGCCGAGGGGGGCCGCGAGCGCGGCAACGCCGGCGCGGGCCTGGGCCTGGCGATCGTGGCGGGCGTTGTGCACGCTCACAACGGCGACATCAAGGCCGAAAACGCGCCGGGGGGCGGCGCGGTGTTCACGGTAAGGCTGCCAACGGCCGCAGCCACCGGCCCCGTTGGACCGGTGGCCACGGGAGACCGTGGCGTTGCGACTTAGCCGTTCAGGCGCTTCTTCAACGCGGCAGCCGCGGAGAACCTGGCAGCCTTGCTCGCAGCGATGTTGATGGTCTGACCCGTGGCGGGGTTGCGTCCCGTGCGGGCGGCCCTGTGGCTCACGCTGAACTTGCCGAATCCGGCAAGGGACACCTCGCCGCCACGTGCAAGCTCGTCGGAGACAGCATCGATTACCGCCTCGACCACGCTGCGAGCCTGGCCAACGCCTAAATCGGCCTGCTCCGCGATTGTCTCAGCCAGCTCGTTCTTGGTCATTGCAATCCTCCCATTCAATGGGGTGTAGTGGATGTTGATGCGTTACTTCGAGGGCACACTAACGGCTACAGGGGACGAATCGAGCCAAACGGGCCGTTTTAACGCCCATTCTGCGCCGCAGAGGACCCCGATGCGGGCGCCGCAACGGCCCGCCGGGACGCGGTGTGAGGCCCCGTCAGCCCTCACCGGCCCAGGCGCAGCCAGTCGACGATTTCGGCCAGGGTGGAGCTGACTTGCAGGCTGGCCTCGTCGAACAGGTGCCGTAGGCGCGCGCGGCTGGGGCCGCGGGCGGAGCGCCGGTGCGAGCGGCTGGGATGGCGCGGGCTGGCGACGCGGGTGGGAACTCGGAGAGTGCGCAACAGGGCGCCCATCCTAGGGAGCAGCCGCAGGTGAGGGCAGCAGATCGGCGATCGCGTCCAGGGCTTGCGCGAGAACCTCGCGGGGGGCGCGCGTGGCATCCAAGGTGCGGATGCGCTGGGGCTCGGCGGCGGCGAGCTGATCGTAGGTGGAGGCCACTGTGGCAAAGAACCGATCGTCTTCGGACTCGATGCGGTCGGGCCCCTCGGGCCCGGCGGGTCGCTCCTGCTGGCGGGCGCGCCCGGCGTGCGGTGCGATTGCCAGAAGCAGGGTGCGGTCGGGCGTAATGCTGTCGGTGGCGAACAGGTTCACGGCGCGGATGGCGTCGACGCCGAGTTGCCGGCCGCCGCCCTGGTATGCAAGCGAGGAGTCGATGAAGCGGTCAAGCAGCACCCAGGAGCCCGATGCCAGCAGGGGGGCGATCTTCGTTGCGGTCAGCTGGGCGCGCGCGGCGGCGTACAGCAGGGCCTCGGCGCGAGGGTCCACGTCGCCACTCCCGGCAGGATCGCGCAGAAGCGCGCGGATGCGCTCCGAAAGGGCCACCCCACCGGGCTCGCGCAGTCGCTCCACGGCCACCCCGCGCCCAGCGATGGCTTCCTCCAGCGCGGCAGACAGCGTCGTCTTGCCGGCCCCGTCGATGCCCTCGACCGTGATCAGCCTGCCGCGACTCACACCACCAACCTACCGGCGCCCGCAGCGCCACGGTTGCGCTGCGGCAGGGGCATATCCTTGGGTCTATGGCGACGGCGCTTGAGGGGCTGCTTGCAGCCATGGACTCCCAGCCGCATGCACGCGCGGTGCTGGGGCCGGCGCTGCCGCCGGGCAGGGCGTCGCACGCCTACCTCTTCTACGGCCCCCGGGGCTCGGGAAAACGTGCGGTGGCGCGTGGCTTTGCTACGGCCCTGCTGGCCGATGGGGCGGCCGACGAAGCGGGGGTGGTGGGTCGCGTGGGGCGCGGTACCCACCCGGACCTGACCTGGGTGTCGCCGGGTGGTGCCGCCGAGATGCTCGTCTCGGACATCGACGAGCCGGTGGTGGCGGCGGCAACGCTGTCGCCCTTTGAGGCGCGCCGGCGGGTGTTTGTGATCGAGGGTGCCCAGGCGCTGAACGAGAGCGCCGCCAACCGCCTGCTGAAGACCCTGGAGGAGCCGCACGCGGGGGTACACCTGATCCTGCTCGCCGACGATCGCTCCGGCGTGCTGCCGACGATCGCGTCGCGCTGCCAGCCGGTGCGCTTTGACCCGCCGTCAAGCGATGCGGTGGCGGCGGCGCTGGTCACAGACGGAGTGCCGCACAGCGAGGCTCGCGCGTGCGCACGACTGGCCCTGGGCGATGCGGTGCTGGCGCGCTGGCTGGCAGGCCAGGAGGGCGCAGCGCTGCGTGCGCAGTCCGAGGCGCTGGTGGCCACGGCGCTGCAAGAGAGAGTCGATCCGAGCGCGTGGTTGGCGCTGTTGGATGCCGCCAAGGAGGCGGGTAGAGCGGCGGCCGAGGCGGTCCGCGCGGCAGTGGCCGAGCAGGCCGAGCGACTGCCGTCCAAGGAGGCACGCAGGCACGTGCGCGAAGGTGCGGATGCCGAGAAGCGAGCGCAGAGACGGCGGCGCTCGGAGATCCTGGATCTGGGTCTGCGCTTGGGGGAGTTGTGGCTGCGCGACGTGTGGTGCATGGCTCAAGGGGCCAGCGAAGTGATCCACGCAAGCGACCGCGAGGCAGAGCTGCGTGGCTACCTGCGGGTGCTGCAGGGCCGGCGTTTGCAGGCCGCTGGGCCGCCGGCGGACGGGCCCCAGCAAGACACGCCGCCGGACGCCGCGGTGGACGGCGAGCGAGCGGGGACACCAAGCGCAGAGTCCAACCGGCTGGCCTGCTGTTGGGCCCTTGCCAGGGGCATGGACCTGATAGCCGAGACGCGCATGCGGCTGGCGCTGAACGTCTCCGAGGAGCTTGCGCTGGAGGCGCTTGTCTACCGCCTCGGCGAGCGCCTGACGGCCTGATGGGCGGGGGACGCCAGGCGCGGCGCCAGTGCAGCGGGCGCGGGCCCATTCGAGCAGGCGCGCACGTGTACGTATCGGGGCGCGTCTAGGAGGCGGGCGCGCCGATGGGGCCCAGGTTGGGCTCCATCCCGAATGTGTCAAACGCCAGAAAGTTGCCGAAGAGGTTGTTCTTGGGCCCGTGGAAGTCGGCCGAGCCCGTGGTGAGCATGCCAAGCTCCTGACAGCGGGCCACGATCACCTCGGTCTGCTCGCGCGTGTGCGAGATGTAAAAGGCCTCGACGCCGTCCATGCCCAGGGCGTGGAAGCGGTCGATCGTGGCGATCACATCGGCGGGGTCGGTGAGGTCCCAGAAGGGATGGGCCCAGACGGCGATCCCGCCGGCGGCATGCACCACCTCGACGGCCTCGGCGACGGTGGGCGTGTCGCGCATGCGAAACGCGGACTTTCCCTCGATCAGGTAGCCGCGGATCAGGCCCCCGATCTCGTCGATCCCCTCCGAAGCCAGTCGTGGGGCATTCTCGGGTGCTGAAAGTGCGGCTTCGGCGAGGTGCACGCGCCCGATCGATCGGCCTTCGGAGATGCGCTTTGTGAGGGCGGTGTCGTCGAGCGTGAAGCCGGCCTCGCGCAGGCCGTCGGCCATCCGCAGTGTGCGCTGGCGGCGGTCTGCGATCCACTCGCCCAGCGCCGTGGAGAGCGCTGGCCCGGTGTGATCGATCAGGTAGCCGAGGATGTGCAGTTCGATGTTTGGGTCGCGGCCGTTGTCAAGCGAGGAGATCTCGACGGCTGGCACCACCCGCACGCCGACCTCGGCTCCGGTGGCGATCGCCTCCGAGACACCCTCGACGGTGTCGTGGTCTGTCAGCGCCATCACGGCAACCCCGGCGGCTGCCGCCTGGCGCACGACGTCGGCGGGCTCAAGTTCCCCGTCGGAGAACGTGGAATGCGACTGCAGGTCAAAGGGCGGGGGGGCGTCCATAGTCACTGGAGCCTATTACCCGCGCTGGGCCACCGCCGCGCACTTCCAACGCAGAGCGCCGCCAGACGCTGCCAGATGCCGCCACACACCGCCGCATGCCGCCGCACACCGCCACACGCCGCCAGATGGGGCGAGCTGGCGCCACACGCCGCCAAGCGGCGAACGGGGGGGCGGTGCGGTTGCCCTCCTGCCGCTCTATCGCCCCAGGGCTAAGGGGCGGCGGGGTGGACACCGATGCTTCTATATGGCCCACCTGGTCGATCCGAGTACCCGCGCGCCTGGGCAGCGTGCGCGTTCGATCGTGCAGAGGCTGCGCTTGCGTGCACTGCTGACGCTCGGCGCCCTGGCGGTCGCCACGGCCTTTCTGGGGCGCAGTCTGGGTTTGGAAGATCCGATCTTTCTCACGGCCGAGGTCGTCCTGTTGGTGGCGATCCTTGTGATCTGGCGTTCAGTGCTGCCGCTGGTGGATCGTCACGAGCGTGGCGCCATGGGAGAGGAGGAGGTTGGTGGCATGCTCGACGCTTTGGCCGGGCGCGGTTGGCGCGTGATTCACGAGGCGAGCTTTGGGCGCGGCGATGTCGATCACCTACTCATAGGGCCGGCTGGCCTCTTTGCCGTGGAGACCAAGAGCCATCCTGGCCCGATTACGGTGCGCGCCATTCACGGCGCCACACTTGAGCAGGTGCGCTCCGAGCAGCGCGCCATCGAGAGGGTCACTGGGGAGCCGGTGGAGCCACTGCTGGTCTACAGCCGAGCCTGGGTGGACCGCCCGCTGGCGTGTCGCAAGGGCGTCCGCGTGGTTCCTGCCCGGATGCTCGTCCCGTACCTGGAAAGGCACCAGAGGACACTGTCCGACGACGAGATAGAACGCGCCGAGAGGCGCGTGACGGGCGCGCTTGACACCGTGTCGGCCGCACAGAGCGAGGGGGCGCCGCACAGCGTGCCGCTGCAGTGGCTGGGTTCGCGGCCGGCCGGCGCGGGCGCCCGATTCAGGCAGACCCATGGCCGAAGATGACGCTCGCGGACGTTGCGCGCAGAATGTGCAACTCGGAGTTCACGTATGGGTTTGGTGCGGCGCGTGGGCGACGGTGTCGCTAGGTTGAGACAGAGGCGCACATGGCCATAGCTCCCTTCCATCCGGCACCCCGAAAACTGGGCGACCCGCAGCGCCGTGGCGGCGACAGATGGAGAGCCAGATGGGCGCTGGTTGCTGCTGTCGTGGGCATTGCAGCGGCGCTGACGGCATACGGGGTCTCGCCGGGGATTCGACACGCCGTGGGCCACGCCGAGCACAGCGTCAGGCACGCGGTGGGCAACATCTTCGATCACGACACGCCTGCGGCCCGCAGCCACGTCGTCAAGCACGCCCGGCACGCCACGCGGACGTCGCGCAGCAGCGGTCGGGCGCGCCGCACGCATGCCACGGCGCCGGCCCGCAAGCGGTCTGGCGCGGCCCGTGCCAAGGCCGTGCACCGGCGAACCTGAAGCCTGCAGTGGCCGGACGGGGTGCCGATGGCCCCCGGTACCATGCACCCTGCGCCGACGTAGCTCAGCTGGTAGAGCACTTCACTCGTAATGAAGGGGTCCGGGGTTCGAGTCCCCGCGTCGGCTTTTCGTTGGA
>CAJCIJ010000267.1 GCA_903970315.1 Actinomycetota bacterium | reverse complement strand
GCGAGGACCTGGTGATCCGCGAGCTTGCCCCCCAGCCACCTGTACGCCAGGTACTTGCGTGCGCGCCCGCCGGCTCGCGCCTTGCGCCCGCCGCGCCGGCAATGATCGGAGCGCTCCAGGAGGCGGCGGCTGCATACAGCCAGCCCGCCCCCCGCAGGCGGCGCCTGAGCGACACCGCACCGGCGGCCGACGGCTGAGCGGGCGCGGATCGCGCCCGGGCGCCGGTCGGCAGCCGACTACGCGTCGGCGCCGGCCGCAATGGCCCGCTGCGGGACGCCCGCCTCGGGCTCGACGCAGACGCGGTCGCGCCCACCGCGCTTTGCCTCGTACAACGCAGCGTCGGCGCGCGCAAGGACATCGCCGTAGACAAACCGAGTCCCGCCGGGATTCACGGCAACACCCAGTGAGATCGTCACGTCCTGGCCGGCGCACGGTTCAGCCGCGATCACCTGGCGCAGCCGTTCGGCCACCCGCTGGGCAGCATCGGCATCGGCGTCGGGCAAAAGCACCAGGAACTCCTCGCCTCCGACACGGTAGGCACGCTGAAACGTCCGAAGCGCGGCGGCGATCCGTTCGGCGGCGGCTCGCAGCACCGCGTCGCCAGCGGCATGGCCTGCGGTGTCGTTGACCTGCTTGAAGTGGTCAAGGTCTCCCAATATCACCGCAACGGTGCGCTGCGCACCCTGGGCGGAGACCTCAAGCTCGGTCAGCCGTGAGCCCAGGGCGTGGCGGTTCAGCAGCCCTGTGAGCGCGTCCACTGTGCTTGCGCCCCGGAAGCCCACCGCCGAGCCACCGACGACAGCGCCCACATACCCGGCGCTGAACAGCAGCGCCAGTGGGAAGAGCAGCAGCGCCGGGTTACCCAGCACGCGCGAGGAGTCAAGCGTGAAGGCCACCGCGACCATCAACAGCGCGGTGTAGACCGTCCCGGCGGCCGCTGCGCGCGTACGCAGGACGGCACACCGGCCGGGCACGATCAGCACGAGCAGCGACAGGGCAAACAGCGGCGCGCCACTGGCAAGCATGAAGCCGGCGGCGATGGATGTCTGCAGGATCACCCAGCCCGCGCCGATGGCCAGGTTGGGTGAGCGAACGCGGTCCGCGAAGTCCGACAGCAGGTAGTACGGCACGGCGCCGATCACCGGCGGGATCAGCACAGCCCAGCCGAACTCCGGGATCTGGGTGGCGATCGCGACGAAGGCCGCCAAGGCGATCACTCCGAACAGGAGTCCCAGGCGCCGGTTGAGGTCGATCACATACTCGCGCTCCAACTCCTTGCCCACAGCGCGCGCGGGCGTGGCGACGGCAGCCGTGGCTTCCCCCCCTCCTGCGCCGTGGCCAGAACCCGTCGTTGCGCTCACGGACACGAGCCCCGCGGTGGTCGTCGCCGCCCGACCCATGCGCCGTCCGCCGCCCGGCGTCGCGCGCCGCCTGGGCGTGCCCGAGCGGCGCTCCTGCAAGCCGCCGTTGGCGCCAGCGTGATGCTCGCTCGCCACGGACTGTGTCTGAGGCCTGATCGACACGTGCACGCGATCGCGGCCGGCGTGCTTTGCCGCGTAAAGCGCCTGGTCGGCACGCGCAAACACACTGTCGAAATCAAACGGCTCGTCGCCGTCGGAGACGGCCACGCCGAAGGACATGGTCACCGCAACGCCTTCGATGGGGCGGTGTCGGATCGCCTGCCACATGCGCGTCGCGACCTCCTGCGCCGCGGTGACGCCGAGCCCGGGCAGGAGCATCACGAACTCCTCGCCCCCAAGCCGATAGACCGGCTCAAACGCGCCCACGCACTCCCCCAGCCGCCGCGCCACCTCACGTAGGACCCAATCGCCGGCGATGTGGCCGTGCTCGTCGTTGATCCCCTTGTACCGATCGATGTCCGCGATGATCACCGCGATGGGCTCGCCCGTCAGGCGCGACTGCTCGGTGACCTCGGCGAGCTTGGGAGTGAGCGCCGAGCGGTTCAGCGCGCCCGTGAGCTCGTCCACGAACGCCAGACGCCTCGAGGCCTCGTCGAGGTCGCGAATCACCAGCGCGGTCGTGGCGAGCACAACCATCACCAGCAACGCGCACAGCGCCACACCGGGGCTCTGGCGCACCTCGCTGAGGTCCACGCCGAACAGCAGACCACTGGTGAGCGCCATGCCGATCACGGTGGACAGCAGCACCACGCGTCGCGGGAACACGAGCGCCGCAAGCAGGACCGGCATCGACATCACCACCAGCGAGAACCCGCGCGGTCCGCGCCCGAGCGCCACGGCCACCGCCAGCATCAGCTCGGCAAACAGAAACAGGCCCGCCCAGATGTACTCCGGACGGTGGTGACGGCTCACGTTCACCTGCCAGATCGAGGCGAACAGCAGCAGCGAAAAGGCCGCGGGCAGCAACGGAAGCCACCCGTAGGTGCCCACGCCGGAGAGGCCCGCAAGCGCAAAGAAGCCGAGCAGGTACGGGGTGCCGGGGCGCAGCAGGCGGACCACGTCGGCCATCCGCCGGCGCTCGGCGTCGTCACGACACAGAAAGCTGGCCACGTCCATACTCTTCATACGCCCTTACCCAGGCTACCCTCGGCCCGGCCGGAATCCATGCATGGGAAGGGGCGCCCGCGCGGTGTCTAAACGATCGCCGGGCGCCCGTCGTGGACGATCAGGGCAGCGTGGCGGCGCCGGTCTGCGCCCACCGACGCAGGAATTCGCCAGCGGCCTCGGCGTCGAGTGGCGTGGCAAACAGGAAGCCCTGGCCACTCTCGCATTCCTGGTCGCGCAGCAGCGAAAGCTCGGCCTCGTATTCGATGCCCTCGGCAAAAGTCTCGATCAGCAGCGCCTTGCCCAGCTGCACGAGCGTTCCAATGAGCGTCTCCGATCCCTGGCCGTGCCCGACCTCCGAGATGAAGGAGCGATCGATCTTCAGCGCGTCAACGGGGAAGCGCTGCAGGTGCGCCAGCGACGAGTAGCCAGTGCCAAAATCGTCGATGGCGATCTGGACGCCCAAGGCCTTGATCGCCTTCAGCCGCCGCGATGTCTCCTCGACGTTGCGCATGATCGTGGTCTCGGTGAGCTCGACGGTCAGCGCCGCCGGGTCAAGTCCCGTCGTGGTCAGTGCCTGCTCGATGTCAGAGATGATCTGGTCGCTGTCGAGCTGGCGAGCCGAGACGTTGACCGCCATCACGATCGGGAACCCGTCCTTGCGCCAGGCCACCGCCTGCGCGCAGGCCTCGCCCAGGACCCATCGGCCGATCTCGATGATCTGGCCTGTCTCCTCGGCGACGGGGACGAACTCGTCGGGCTGCAACACCCCCCGTTTGGGATGGTTCCAGCGGATCAGTGCCTCCACGCCCGTGGGGTTGAGGTCGCCGAGCGAGAGGATGGGCTGGTAGGCGAGAAAGAACTGCCCGGCCTCCAGAGCGTGTCGCATGTCCATTTCCAGTTCCATGCGCTTGCGGATGGAGTCCTGCATTCCCGTCTCAAACCGTGCGTAGCGGTTCTTGCCGTCCCACTTGGCTCGGTACATCGCTATGTCGGCGTTGCGCAGCAGGTCCTCGGCCGAGTACCCGCCCCCCATGGCGATCCCGATGCTGGCGTTGACCGTAAACGCCGTCTCGGTGTTGCTGGTCAGGTTGAAGGGCTCCTTGAGCGCTTCGAAAAGGCGCTCGGCGATCAACTCGGGACCCGCTTGCAGCGATACCTGGTCAGAGATCACGATGAACTCGTCGCCGCCCAGCCGCCCCAGCGTGTCGGCGCCGCGGACCACGCCCTCCAGTCGCGTGGCCACTGCGCGCAGCAGCTCGTCGCCGGCGCCGTGCCCCAGCGTGTCGTTGATGCCCTTGAAGTTGTCGAGGTCGATGAACAGCGCTGCCACCGGGGCGTTGGTGCGCCGCGAGCGCACGAGCATCTGCTCCAGTCGATCCAGGATGAGCGTGCGGTTGGGCAGGTCGGTGAGCGCATCGTGCGTGGCCAGAAAGGCGAGCTCGTCCTCGCGGCGCGCCAGCTCGTAGTCGGTGCGCTGGCGCTCGGTCTCAAAGCATTCACCCATCCGCACGAGGCTGAACTCCAAGCTCAGCTGCAGCATGGTGAGCGCCTGCGTAAGGGTCTCGCCGGAAGCCGCCTGTTCTGTGCATATCTCCCGCAGCGTCTCGGCCATCACGTTGCGCCAGCGAAAGCAGCGGCGCGTGACCAGGTCAAGCGCGGCAGCGCGGTGGGCTGCCAACTCGCCGAAGAGCTCCCAGGTTTCCCGCCCAGCGGCACTGGCCACATCGCGGCCCTCGCCCGCGATCCAGTGCGCCACGGCCAGCGTCGAGCTGGTCGAGATGCGTTCGAAGCCCTCCTGCACCACCTCGTCGATGGCCTCACCGGGCTCGGTGGTCCTGGCGACAGTCTCTCTCAGCACCTGGTCACAGCGTTGTTTAAGGGCTTCACCGACACGCGCTAGCTCGTCGGTGACCTCCGGGGGGGCGTCCGGGGGCAGCGGCCCCATGGGCTGTTGGGGGGGTCCCGCGGGCTTTCGTGAGGCTTGGGTTGCCATCGGGGCTGTGTCGGGCAGCGTGCCGGCCTGCTTGAGAAGGTCGGCGCTTTGCGGCCGATCTTCGTAGGCGGCCACGACGGCAAGGACCAGAGCCGCTTGACCGGGGCCTACTATAAGGCCGATGCACGTGGCGGCCAGAAGCGGGCCAACCGGCGATGCCACGCGACCGGCCGACGCGCTGGTCATCTTTGGCATCAGCGGTGACCTCGCCAAGGTGATGACGTTCCGCTCGCTGTACCGGCTGGAGCGCCGCGGCCTGTTGGCGTGCCCGATCGTGGGCGTGGCGGTCGACCAGTGGACCGACGACGACCTGCGCACGCACGCACGCGCGGCCGTGGAAGCCACAGGCGAGACGATCGACGAGCAGGTGTTCGCGCGACTGGCCGCGCGGATGTCCTACGTCAGCGGCGACTTCGCCGACGCTGCCACCTATACCCGGGTCGGGTCGGCGATCGAGGGTAAGCGCTCGCCCGTCTTCTACCTGGAGATCCCGCCTTCGCTCTTTGGCATGGTCATCAAGCACCTCACAGATGCGGGGCTGACGGGCTCAGCGCGCGTGGTTGTCGAGAAGCCGTTCGGCCACGATCTGGCGTCCGCGCGGGCCCTGGCGGCCGAGATACACGAAAGCATCGACGAGTCCCAGCTTTACCGGATCGACCACTTCCTCGGCAAGATGGGCACCGACGAGCTCCTCTACCTGCGCTTCGGCAACACCATGATCGAGCCGATCTGGAACCGCGAGCACATTGCGTGCGTGCAGATCACGATGGCCGAGTCCTTCGGGGTGGACGATCGCGGCCACTTCTATGACCCCGTTGGGGCGTTGCGCGACGTGGTGGTCAACCACCTGCTCCAAGTCCTGGCGGTGGCGGCGATGGAGGCACCGGCAGGCAACGATGCCAAGACGCTGATGGATGCCAAGTACTCCGTGCTGCGAGCCATGGAGGACGCCAAACCGGCGCACTACGTACGCGGGCAGTACGACGGCTATCTGAGCGTCGACGGCGTGGCCTCCGGCTCGAGCACCGAGACCTATGCAGCGCTGCGGTTACAGATCGACAACTGGCGCTGGTCCGGAGTGCCGTGGTTCATCCGCGCGGGCAAGAAGCTGCCTGTCACCCAGACCGAGCTGCGCGCGGTGTTCCGCGATCCGCCGCAGCTGCTGTTCATGGCCCATGGCCATCGGCGCCCGGAGCCCAACCAGTTCGTGGTCAAACTGGATCCCGCCACCGGGACCCAGGTGGTACTTGAGGCCCACCGCGCCGACATGCCAAACCCTGGTCCGATCGAGCTGGACATGGAGTTTGGAGAACAGGGCGGCGAGGCCCCCACGCCGTATGAGGTGCTGCTTGTGGACGCCATGGCAGGCAACGGCTCCCGCTTCACGCGGCAGGACTCAGTCGAAGAGAGCTGGCGGGTGATGGCTCCACTGCTTACGTCGCCGCCACCCGTCCACACATACGCGCAGGGGTCGTGGGGTCCACCGGAGGCCGACGGTCTGGTGGCCGGTTGCGGCGGGTGGCACGGGCCATGGATAGCGTCCTGAGCGCGCCGGCGC
>CAJCIJ010000266.1 GCA_903970315.1 Actinomycetota bacterium | reverse complement strand
CGCGCGAATTCAGCGCAGGCATCGCAAACCCTGTGGCGAAGACATGTAGCCATGGAGCAAGCAGACGAGGTCCAGATACCACGTGTGCTGGCAGTCGTTCGCCGGTCTCGACTTGACTCCAGGGGATAGTCCAGGGGATAGCAAACCCCAATCGAGAGCGGATTCCAGCGGATCGATGCGGATCGGCCCCGAAAAGCACGGCGGCGAGAAAAGGGCCCGTTAGCAGGGAAAACGTGCGATTTGCAGGCCAGTCTGTAAGCGGGGGACCCAGGAATCGAACCTGGCGTTGCGGTTTTGGAGACCACCGTGTTACCGATACACCAGTCCCCCAGCGGCTTGGAATTGTAGGCCCCGCGAGCGCAGCGGTAAAAGGATGCCCCGTGGCGCCGGCTACCTGCCGGGCCCCGACGTCGCGTACAGGCGCAGGCTGTAGAGCACCGCTGCGACCGCAGTCGCCAGATTGAGGCTCGAGACGCCCTCACGCATGGGCAGCCGCAGGCACATGTCGGCGCGGTCGCGCAGCTCGGCGCTGACCCCCGCGCGCTCGGAGCCGTAGGCCAGGATCGCGCGCGCTGGCACGCGAGCGGGCTCAAAGGCATCCCCGAGGGGATCAAACGCGATCACCGCCCTGTCGGTGGCCAGCTCATCAGAGCCGCCGGACCCAGCGCGGTCAGTCGGCGATCCTGCGACGCCGGGCAAGGCGGCAACGCGAGCCACGGGCACTGCAAACTGTAACCCTGCGGCACCGCGCACCACCACTGGATGCCACGGGTCCTGTGGGCCGGTGCTCAACACGCCCGCTGCCTGGGCTGCGGCCGCGACGCGGATCACTGCGCCCAAGTTGCCCCGATGGCGCGGATCCTCGAGCAGCACCACGGGGTCCTCACCAGGAGCGTCGAGCATCGCCTGCGGGTCGACCGGTGTCCTGGCCGCAATCGAGACGACGCCGGTGTGCGGCTCATAGGGTCCGAGCCGCCTGAACTGCGTCCGCGGGATCTCCTCAGCGCGCGCGTCGACCGCGGCGGCCAGCTCGGGCGCGTGGTCGGCGACGAGACCCATCAGCTGGCCCCGGTCGAAGGTCACGATCGTCTCGACCGCAGCGCCGAAGCGCAGCGCGTGCTTGAGCGGATGAAAGCCCTCAAGCACCACCAGGTTCTCATTCGTCCGAGCGTCTGCGAAGGCCTTGACCATCGCCGTCGTGCGGCGGTGAATTCCGTCAGCGCTGGGCGCCAGGCCCCGATCGCCGCCGCGAGGGCTCTTCGCGCCGCCCTGCGCGCCACCGCCTGTCATGTGAAGAGTCTATGTTGCGCACACGCACCTGGGCCCGCTTGGGCTGCTGCGGCCCCACCCCACCGACGCCGCCAACTTTGCCGTTGCGGGTCGGATCGAGATGTTCTCGACCCACACTCTCAACCACCTGCTCAACCAGTACGGCTACGCGGCCGTTTTCGGCTTTGTGATGGTCGAGAGTCTGGGCATCCCTATCCCGGGCGAGACCATGCTGATCACGGCTGCGCTTTATGCCGGTAGCACCCACCACCTGGGGGTCTGGCCGATCTGGGCCGCTGCTGCTGCGGCGGCAATCATCGGCGACAGCATCGGCTTCTCGATTGGACGCTACGGCGGCACGGCGCTGCTGAGCCGCTATGGCACCAAGCTGCACCTCGACGAAGGCAAGCTCAAGGTGGGAAAGCTGATCTTTGCCCGCCAGGGGCCCAAGGTCGTGTTCTTCGGGCGCTTCGTGTCGATCCTACGCACGTACGCCGCGTTTTTGGCCGGCACCAACCGCATGGGCTACCGCCGCTTTCTTGCGTTCAACGCCGCCGGCGGGCTGACTTGGTCGGCTGTATACGTGTTCGGCTTCTACTACGCCGGCAGCACACTCAAAGGTATCCGCGGGACCTTCGACATCGCGATCGGTGCCTTTGCAGCCGTGATTGTCGTGGCCCTGCTTGTATGGGTGCGCAGCCACGTCAGACGCTTGGAAGCCGAGGCCGAGGCCGCCTACCCGGGCCCACTGGCCGACCACATGTGAGCCGACAAAACGTCGGACCGCTCAGCGCGGCCGTGATGGCTCGGCGAGGCCGTGATCGAGCGGGCGCTCAGGCCTCGATCGCATCGACGCGGCGCCGCAGACGAAGTCGTCCACGCGAACGCGTCTGGCCGTTCATCAAAAGCCGCTGATCGTCGCCGGAGAGCAGATGCCGCGCCAGGAAAGCGCCGACATCGTCGGCGGACATCGGATGGCAAAGCAGATGGCCCTGGACGAACTCACAACCAAGCGCCTGCAGCTGCACCAACTGCGCTTCTGACTCGACGCCCTCGGCCACCGTGGCCAGCTTGAGCGCCCGGCACATATCGATGATCGCCCGCACGATCGCGCCGTCATTGTCGTCGTCGGTCAAGCCGTCAATGAAGGATCTGTCGATCTTGACGCCGTCGAGCGGAAAGCTTTGGAGATACCCAAGCGAGGAGTAGCCCGTGCCGAAGTCGTCGAGCACCAGACGCAGCCCGCGGTCGTGCAGCCGCGAAAGCACATCGAGCGCCGCGCTCTTCTCCTCGATCAGGATGCTCTCGGTCACCTCGAGACCCAGGGACTCCTTCAGCAGGCCGCTGCGCTTGGCGATCTCAGCGACCTCGTCGGCAAACGCCGGGTTGACCACCTGCAAGCCGGAGACGTTGACAAAGATTCTCAGCGGCAGCGCGAGCTGGCGTTGCCACGCCGCCCCCTGATGGCACGCCTGCTCCAGTACCCATCGGCCGAGCTCCGCAATCATGCCCGTCTCCTCGGCCACGGGGATGAAATCCAGCGGCGGGATCAGTCCATGGTCGGGATGCTCCCAGCGTACGAGCGCCTCGACGGCGACGGGCCGACCGGTTGGCACCTCAACGATGGGCTGGTAGTGCAGGCAAAGCTGGTCCTCTGAGATCGCGTGGCGCAGCGCTGTCTCGGTATGCATGCGCGACAGCACCTGGGCGCGCACCTCGGCATCGAACAGTTCGTAGGACCCTGGGCCGCGCTGCTTCGCACGGTACATAGCGGCGTCAGCGGCTCGCAACATGGAGGCGGCGTTGGCATCCGACCCCTCGGCAACTGCAATGCCAATGCTTGCCGTAAACGAACGCTCGCCGCCGCCGACTGCCACGGGCCGTCCGAATCCCCCCGCAATGCGCTGTGCGAGCTCGACGATGTCGCGCACGTCGCCCCCGCTCTCGTAGATCACCGCGAACTCGTCGGCACTGATACGCGCTGCTGTATCGCTCGCTCGCACGGTCTCACGCAGGCGGTTGGCGAGGGCCGCGAGCACTTCGTCGCCGGCCGTGTGGCCGAGCGACTCGTTGGTCATCGTGAAACGGTCTATGTCGATCAGCATCAGCGCCACCGTCGCTTTGCCGCGGCGGCGGCGCGCGAGCGCAAGGTCAAGCCGGTCGAGCGCAAGCGTGCGGTTTGGCAGGCCCGTGAGTGGGTCATGCAGCGCCGCATGACGCGTTGCCTGCTCTTTGCGGCCCCGCTCCACGGTCGCCGAGAGCACGTTGGCGGCGGCCTGGAGGAAGTTCACGTCGTCGGTGGAAAAGCGCCGCTGCCTCGTGGTGTGAGCGCTGAGCACTCCGTAGGGGCGCTCGTAACCCTCAATGATCACGGCCACACCGCTGACCATGCCCAAATCGGTGAGCACCGTGGCGTCGAAGCGGGTCTCGCTGGGGAGATCGTCGGTGACCACCGGTTCGCGTGTGTGCAGCGCATAGCCGGCCTGGCTGCCCTTGCCCACAGGCACCACGGACGGCGGGTCCGGCTGGCCGACCGAGCAGACGACTTCGATCGCCTCGTCGTCGTCGCGCAGTCGCAGGACGCCGCAAAGCTCCAGGTCGAGCGTGTCGGCGATCGTGGCGACGGTCTCGTCGATCAGTGTTCTCAGTTGGTGCTCACGCAGAGCGATTTCGCTCAGGCGGGCGAGCGCCTCGTGCTCACGCGCGTGGCGCGCAAGCGCCCTTTCCATGTCTCTGGGCGTCATCTTGGCGCCGGTTCCCTCAGTGAAGGAAAACCACGCATGGACACCGCGCATGAATGGTTGAGACTTGAGTGGGATGTCATCGAAGCACTGCTGGGGGTTGGTCGATGCTGTGCAAAGTCGGCCTGCTTGTAGGCCGTCGTGCACTGGCCGGTTGGCCGCCACAAAGATCATCGGTACTTGGCCGCATAAGCTGAAGTCCCGAATGCCGGGCACGCAGCGCAGCGCCCACAGGCTAGCCCGTTTGTACAGACAGCCCGAGCGACTGCTTGCAAGCGGACAGCCTGTCCGCCGGCGGCCGTCCGCCGACAGCCGCCGGCAGC
>CAJCIJ010000265.1 GCA_903970315.1 Actinomycetota bacterium | reverse complement strand
GTACATGAGACAAGCCGCCTACAGCCTTCTCGGGACCGCGCTGCTTCTTGTAGCTGCGCCGGCCGGGGCGACGTCGGCCTCGGCGCCGCGCAGGCGCCCGCGGCACCCCGACTAACGCGGTCGTCGTTTACATCGACACCTCCGCTTTTCTCAGACACTTGGCACCCAGGTGAGCGGTCAGGGCGCGTGGATCAGCCGCGACCGGAGCACCTCTGCCAGCGTCTCAGCACTTGACCCCCCGCTGAGGCCGATGATCCAGTCGGCGAGCTCGCGGTCGCTGGCGTTCACCTCAGACCCGTTGATCTCCAGGAAGGTAAGCATCGCGACGAGTGCGGCTCGCTTGTTGCCGTCGATAAACGGCTGCGTCTCGGCGATGCCGTGCGCTAGCACGGCCGCCTGCTGAGCAAGGTCAGCCTGCTCGTAATGCGCGTAGGTTGTCGGCCGTCCCAGGGCTCCCGCGAGCGCCTGACGGCTGCGTAGGTGACCGGCAGCCTCGGCAGGCGTGGCGCCGATCACAGCGGCATAGATCTCAAGGGCGTCGGCGACGGTCAGGTAGACCGGCTGGGCGGCTTCGGCGGGATCCACGCGCCTTATGCGGAACGTTTCTCGGCATCCTCGGAAGGCTCATGTGTGGCGAGGATCTCGAGCGCTTCGGGATGCTCGGCGACCACACGCCGAGCAGTCTGGCGGATGCGCTCGCGCACGCGGTCGGCGGGGAGCAGGCGCAGCTCGCCGTCGGCAAGCTGCTCTACGAGTACCGACGACCCGGCGGTGTATCCGATCGCCTCGAGCTCCCGCGGGATGGAGACGACATTGCTGTTACCGACGCGACGTACCTTAACGACCTTCATGCCCTGAGTATATCCGGGTATATCCAGCGGCGTATGGTGGTTCGACACCTGCACCGATCCGCGTTCGAAGCACATGCGGAGTTAGTCCACAGCGTCGACGTCCGAGTACGATCCGAAAGGCCCTCCATGCCAAGCAGATTGCAACGCCGCTACCGCTGTGCGTATCCGAGCAGGTGGGCTCGACGCGCAAACCCGAGAGCCGTCGCATTGGCCTCAGGCCTTGCGACGGCCCTGAGTTCAGCCTGCATCCCGGCCGCCGTCGGTGCCTCTTTGCACGCAGCTACCCCGCGGGCGCGTGCAGGCGCCCGCGGCCGTTGAACGTTCCCGATCCCATCTGGCGTGCGCGCGATCAACGTCACGGCAGAATTCCAGGCGCACTACATCTCTCTGTCCTGCCCGGCCGGTGGCTTATGCCTTTGTAGATCCTGAAGGGTGTGCGGGTGTGAGTCTGCGCCTGCACGGCCATGAGGAGCCTGAATTGCAAGGCGGCGAACAGGTGGCCCTCGCCGTGGAGTCGGCGCTGGGCCTGCACTTTTATCGACCCCGCGATTAACGCTGCCTTTGGGTCCGGCAGCAGTGCTGCCCGGGCTCCTGCAACTCAGGAGGGCGCGCCATCGCGGCGTGGAGCACTCACTGTCGTCTCTCCCGATGAAGCGACCGCGAGACCGGGGCGTCGGGCGCGCTCCGGGGTCCGACGGTTGTCGCTTCGCCACTGAGCCACCACTGTGCCGGCGCCCGTCCAGCGTTTGTCCGCGCGCTGGACACGTCGCGGACATGTCGCGGCCACTGTCGCAGCAACCGTCGTCCAGGGCGACACTCTCGGCGACACCCCCAGCGACGCCCGCCAGATCGGCGATTTCGCCCAATACATACGGTTGATCGACCTGCCTGCCCCTCACATCTGAGGACCAAAACTGGTTGCGATCGGTGCTTGACCACACCCCCTCTCCTTAGGAGATTGAGTGTGGTCAAGCACCTAAGAAAAGAATGTGAGGGGCAGGCAGGTAACAGATGTGTGTACTGATTGGTTGGTGAGGTTGAAAAGCAAATTGTGGGGGTGTAGGTAGATGGAAAATGAAGAGACCAAGGGGCGGTGGCGCGCGCTGCGTCGATACGGCGTGGGCGGGGCCAAGCGGCTGGCCCGTGCAGAATAAAGGGCGACTGCGCGGCACAGACGGCGACTCATACGTTGGTCCAGATGCAATGCCGGCAGTGCGGACGCGGCCTATGGTGGGAACAGAGTCGCAAGTCGAAAGGAACGCAGTGTCAGCAACGCGGAGAGTTCGATCACGAGCAGTAGTCACCCAGATCGACTCGTGCCTGAAGCGGATTGGCCGCGAGCTTGCTCCCGGCAACGGGCTGACCGCCGAAGCGATCGAGGTCTCGCTGATGACCGCGTGCGGGCATTCTCCTTCTGGCTCCGGCGACCAGCTTCTGCGCAGGAACGACGAATGGCACATGGCGGCTGCAGGCGGTGGCCGGGAACCAGGGAGAAGGACCTCCCGTGCAATGCACGCGGACTGAGATCCGCCCAGGCGTTGTCCCGGTAGCGGCCTGGTCGTCGGAAGCACAAGGGCCAGAACCCGTCAAGGGCGCCCCGATGGGGCCGCCGCTGGCGGGCACTGACGTGCCGCCCTTGACTGAACCTGGCCCCTGTGCTGAACGGATCACTTATTGCGGGCAGGGCTGCCCTGCCCGCCGGCCGGGCCAACGCCAACGATGACGACACGCCTCCACACCTTCTCGCCGCGCCCTCGCCCCGCTGACCGGCGGGAGCTCGATGTGGCACGACGCCGGCTCGTGGCAGCCCGGTGGCGCGGGATCAGCGCAGGGGGAACCCCTGAGTCGCGCAGGGTGACCCTGACGCGCCAGGAGACCGCAGCGGCTCTGGGCGTTTCAATCGACCACTTGGAGCGCTACGTGCTGCCGCAGCTACGCACGATCCGGTCTGGGCGCTTGGTCCTCGTTCCAGTGCGCGAGCTTGATCGCTGGGCAGACCAGCAGGCCGGCTACGCGTTGAAGCGATGATCGGGGCCATGGGCGCCACCGGGAAACGCTAATGGCCAGCGCGGTCATCCGTCGCCACAGCGCCGGCTGCGCAGCGCGCTCCGGTGGGCGGTGTGACTGCAACGCTGGCTGGGAGGCAAGCGTCTATGTTTCGCGCGACAAGCGCAAGCTGCGCCGCACGTTTCCGACACGCACCGAGGCGCGCGCATGGCAGACCCAGGCCGCGCGGGAGGCGCAGGTTGGGTCGCTGCGCGCTCCGTCGACGGTTACCGTGCGCGAGGCAGCCCAGGAGTGGCTTGACGGCGTCGCAGCGGGCACGATCCGAAACCGCTCCGGGGACCCCTACAAGCCAAGCGCACACCGAGGCTATGAGCAGGCACTGCGACTGAGGGTGCTGCCAGATATCGGCGCACAGAAGCTCACAGACGTGCGCACGCCGGACATCCAGGACATGGTCGACCGCTGGCAGTCCGACGGCCTGACGCCGAGCGTGATCCGCAACTCGCTTCTGCCGCTAAGAGTCATCTACCGTCGCGCCCTGGCGCGCGGGCAGGTGGCAGCGAATCCCACGCACGGTGTCGAGCTACCCGCGGTGCGCGGGCGACGCGACCGGATCGCGGCGCCGCAGGAGGCCGCACGGCTGCTGGCGGCGCTCAAAGCTCCGGAGCGCACGATCTGGGCGACGGCGATGTATGCGGGCCTGCGTCTGGGTGAGCTGCGCGCGCTGCGCTGGGCAGACGTCAACCTCGCCGCCGGGGTGATTCACGTGCGCCGTTCCTGGGACGCCAAGGCTGGGGAGGTTGCGCCGAAGTCGCGGGCCGGCGTGCGGCGCGTGCCGGTGCCGGCGCGGCTGCGCGACGAGCTGGTCGAGCATCGGATGACCGCCAGCACGCTCGACAGCGGACTTGTGTTCGCCAGAAAGGACGGCTCACCGTTCAACCCAAAAACCGCGAATGTGAGAGCGCGTGCCGCCTGGACTGAGGCGAAGCTAAAGCCGATCGGGCTGCACGAGGCGCGGCACACGTTCGCCTCGCTGATGATCGCTGCGGGAGTCAACGCCAAGGCGCTGAGCAGCTATCTCGGCCACGCAAACATTGCGGTTACGTTCGACCGGTACGGCCACCTGATGCCCGGCAACGAGGACGAGGCGGCCGGCCTGCTGGACGCCTACCTGGACCGCGCCGACACCGCTGCTCGGCTCGCCCAGCTCGACACAGATTCGAGCTGACTGGCGCACAGACTGGCGCACGAGCCGCCAGAAAACGCTCTGAGCAGGCATTTCCTGAAAAGTGACGCGGTCTCGAAAACCGTTGTGCGTCTTATTGGCGTACCGAGAGTTCGAATCTCTCCCCCTCCGTTTTTGCAGGGAAAGTCGCCTGTTTGCAGGCAGTTTCCCGTCGTTTCAGCGTCACCGCGCCTGGCGCGTGACTTCCGTCTGACCGCGCCCGTAGTCGCTGCATCCGTCGAGATGCGGCAGCTTTACTCGGACTGACCAGGGCGCTACGCGCGTCGGCGGGGCGGGAATCCCGCAAGCGGAGGCGACAGATAGGGTGTAGTCGTGGCGACAAACGCGAAGCCCGAGGTAGAGATCCCGTCGGACCAGTCCCCGTCTGACCAGCTTGAGCTGGAGGACATCGACGTCGGCAGCGGGGAGGAAGCGGTTCCGGGACGCCTTGTGGAGGTCCACTATGTTGGCGTCTCCTGGAGGACCGGGAATCAGTTCGACGCCTCCTGGGATCGCGGCGACACCTTCAGATTCCAACTCGGCAGCGGCAACGTCATCGCCGGCTGGGACCAGGGCGTTGCTGGAATGAGAGTCGGTGGGCGACGCCGGCTGACGATTCCGCCTTCGCTGGCCTACGGTAGCCGGGGCGCCGGGGCTGCCATCGGCCCCGACGAGACACTCGTGTTCGTCGTCGACCTGATTTCCGTGAGCTGAACGATCCTCTAAGATCACCGCGCCCGTTCGCGACCCGAACGCTCCTGTTCCTGCCAGGCGCTGCTGGTGGAGCCGAGTTTTGGCAGCCGGTCGCAGAGAGGCTCCCAGATGAGTGGCGCAAGACGCTTCTCAACTGGCCGGGAGCCGGGAATGAGCCACACGATCCGCAGGTTCGGTCCTTCGAGGACCTGATCGCTCGTGCATCTGCCGAGCTCGATGACCAAACCGACGTTTTGGCGCAGTCGATGGGAGGCGTGGTCGCAATTGGCCTCGCTCTCCGGCACCCCGAGAAGGTCCGGCGCCTGGTGTTGGTTGCGACGTCCGGCGGGATCGACGTCGCTGGGCTCCGCGCAGCCGAATGGCGCGACGAGTACAGGGGTGAGTACCCCGACGCGATGGCGTGGATCTGGCGGGAACGGCCCGACTATGGGACCGCTATCACGCAGATCACCGCTCCCACGCTGCTGGTGTTCGGTGACGCCGATCCGCTCAGCCCCGCGTCCGTCGGCGAGCGAGTCGCCGGGCTGCTGCCTACAAGCGCTCTGCGCGTCGTTGCCGGCGGCAGCCACAGCCTCGCCCGGGAGCACCCCGATGAGATGGCACGCCTGATCGTCGCTCACCTTCTGTGACGCGCTCGGCCGCTTACGATTCAGAAAAACGAGAGGAGTCGTCATGGCCGGACCGTTCATCTTCATCGCGACCAACAGGCTCAAGCCCGGCAAGCTCGAGGCCGAGCGCAGACGAGTCCCGGAGCTATGCGACTTCATCGAGGCCAACGAGCCGCGCTTGATCGCGTTCAACGAGTACGCAAGCGAGGACGGCCGCGAGGTCGCCGTCGTGCAGGTCCACCCAGACGCCGAGTCGATGGAGTTCCACATGGGGATCGTCGCCGAGCACGCGGCGCGCGCATATGCCGAGACGCTGGAGTCCACAGCCAGCATCCAGGTCTTCGGGACACCAAGCGAGACCGTCCTTGCGATGCTGAGTCACCACACAGGCGCCGGCGTCCCGCTGACCGTCAGGCGACACCACCTTGGAGGCTTCACCCGCGCTGCGACAGGCTAGACCGGACACGGCAGGTCGTGGGACGGGCCGGCCAGTGGGACTTCCCGGAACGACGCGCTAGCCTCCGGGCAGATGGGGACCACAGACGCCGACCACTTCAAGCGTCCCGGCTGGTTTACGACGCACGTCTTCAACCGGCTGGTCGCGGCGCTTACAAGAATGGGCGTCAGCGTCGTGGGCTCACGGGTGCTCGAGGTTCCGGGCCGCACCAGTGGCCAGCCCCGGCGCACGCCGGTCAACCTGCTTACGCACGACGGCGAGCGCTACCTGGTGGCGCCACGGGGAAACACGCAGTGGGCGCGCAACCTACGCGTCAGTGGCACTGGTCACCTG
>CAJCIJ010000264.1 GCA_903970315.1 Actinomycetota bacterium | reverse complement strand
CAGATGCATCTCGCGCCCATTCTTGTGACCGCGGACACCGGCCAAACATCGCTTTTCGACATATTGCTGCACCCGCATATAACCAGCCGTAGCTGGTGTTCGCTCAAGCCCGCGGGCATCCGAGCTATTCTCTGCATTCTGCTTTTCTGCTGGTACAGTAGATAAGCGATGCAAGCAGAAAAGGCTGCCCCAATCCTTGCCGCTGCCCTCGACGGCGCCACCGTCGCGGTCGGCGATCGCGGCGACACATACCTGGTCGTGCGCACCAACGATGGCCGCGATATCGAGTTCGACGTCAGGTGGGCCGGTGAGGGCTGGCCCGCCGACGTGCGCCACGCGGCGCGCGACGTACCCGTGCCGTGGCCGGCCAACGTAGTGATCGTCGCGCGCAGGCTCTCCACCGGGTCGATCGAGTGGCTGCGGGACCGCGGGGGCAATTGGGCCGACGCAGCCGGCCAGGCGCGCATCATCGGACCGGACGGTCTAATCGTCATCCGTGAACCAAGTCCCAACGGCGCACCGTCGCGACGTGCCCCGGTCTTCGTTTGGTCGCCGTCAACCATGTCGGTCGCCGAGGCGATCCTTGCGCGTGCGGACGAGCCGCTGCGAGTCGGGAGGCTGGCGACGGCCTCAGGCTGGTCGGTTCCGCAGACCGCTACGGTCCTGCAGCAGTTCGACGGCCAGGGTTGGACGACTAAGCGTGGTGCGGCGCGAGGTCCGCGCGCCTACCGCGAGCTGGTCGACGCAGACGGAATGCTCGCTGCCTGGTCGGAGGCTGTGGCAACTGGGCCTCGCCACGCTCGCGTCGCCCACCGTGTGACCGACGACGTGATGGGTCTGCTCCGCAACACGCTCGCGCCCGCGCTGGATGCCCGCGTGAGGTGGGCGGCGAGTGGCTGGGCGGCGCTCGAATTGGCGGCCCCATTTGTCACCACCACCCCCGCCCTGCACATCTACGTCGCCGAGGACGGGTTTGCAGGCCCGCTATCGGCGGCGATCGCCGATGCCGGACTGCGCGAGGTCGACGAGGGCGGACGAGTGGTGTTCTGGCGCGCCGAGCGACACATGTTTGGGCTTGTCGAGCGCCGCAACGGTCTGCCGATTGCAAGCGCGCCGCGCATCTATGCGGACCTGTCCTCGATGGGTGCTCGCGGCCAAGATGCAGCCGACCACATCAAGGCCGAGCTGATCGACCCGCTGCACCATGGAGCGCCAGCGGCCATGCCGGCCGGGGAAGCGACGCGGTCGTCGTGACAGGCGAGGAGCGTTCGCGCGCGACACGTGCGCGTGCCGAGACGGCCCTGGTGCGCCTGGTTCACGCACTCGGCGACACCGCCCCCGCGCCGATCGTGCTGGGCGGCCTGGTTCCGGAGATGCTGGCCAGGAGCGGCGACCGTGTCGTCCCCGAGCACCTGGGCACCACCGACGTAGATGTACTGCTCATCACCCACCTGGATGCCGGTCTCGACCTTGCGGCGGTCGAGGGCGCACTGCAGCAAATGGAGTTTGAGCCGGACCCTGGCCAGCAGGGTTGGCGCTGGCGTGGGCCGGTGGACGGTCACACGGTGCAGATCGAGTTTCTGTGCGACCTCGACGAGTACCGCGAGGGCGAGATCATCCAACCGGCGGGCTGCCGGCAGCTGGCGGCCGCAAATCTCCGTGGCACGGGCTACGTTGCGCGGGACTTCGCATCCGAGCGGCTCAGCGGCCGCCTCGTCGATGGCAACGAGGTGACCGTCTCGGTTCGCTTCGCGGGGTTGGAGGGCTACCTGCTGTCAAAGTGCGTCTCGGCGCGCTCGCGGGCGGCGGACAAGGACTACTACGACCTCGTCTACGTGCTGGCACACAACAGGTTGGGCGGGCCGACGCAGGCGGCGCAGGCATTGCGGCATGGCGCGCTGGCAGACGCGTTGCCGTCGCTTGCGAGCACGTTCACCGAGCTGCGTGAGCGCTTCCGCGGGACCTCCGACTCTGGGCCCCGGGCGTATGCCGCGCAGGCGCTGCAGGTGACACCCGACGCCGACGAGGCCGGGTTGCGAGCGGATGCCGTGGACGTCGCCGGCCGGTTTATCGATGCCGTGACCGGCTGACGCGGCTCGACCCAACGGAGCCACCCGGACGAGGCCTGTTGCCACCGGGCGTGCCTGCCCATCCCCGGCTCGGGCGGCCACGATCGCTTTGCGCGCCTCGACGCGGGAGTTCGCCGTCGGTGCCGCTGCACTCCAACTCGGCCAACCATGCGTCGATCGAGGCTGCCTGGTAGCGGTAGTAGCGGCCGAGCTTAAGGTGTGGGATCAGACCGCGGCGGCTCTGTTCATACACCCACTGCGGGGTCATGCCCATGTGTTCCGCGACCTCGTCTGCGCGCAATAGGCGATCGGGCGCCCAGGTGGGGTCCTGGTGGGGTTGGGAAGTTGGCGCGCTTTCGGTGGAGCGCAGGTCCTCGCCAGGCGTCCGTGCCATGAAGCAGATATCGGGCGCGGCACGGCGCGCCTGGACGCATGCGGCCGCAAGTCAGCGGAAAGATCGGGGGCCATTTGTCCAGTGGCCCACAGGCGCCC
>CAJCIJ010000263.1 GCA_903970315.1 Actinomycetota bacterium | reverse complement strand
GAGACGATCCCGGCCGTGCTCTGACCGTGGTCCTGGACCCACTGCTCTCGGTGGGAACCTTGGAGGGTGCTGCCCTGTGGGCGCTGGCCGCGGGGGCCCTGCCACTGCTGGTGCGTGGGCGAAGTGCCGCTGCGGATATCGTCGCAGCGACCGTCTGGGCCGCCGGCCTGGCAAGTGCCTCACCGCTGGTTGACAGCGGCCTGTCTGCTGTCTCGCACCCAACGCCGCGTGGCGTGGTGCTCGGCACTGTCCTGGCAGGCGCCATTGCGGTCTGCGCTCGCGCCGTCCGGGCGTCAGCGGCGCGGGCGCCGTGATCGGCCTTGGGCAGGGGCCCAAGGCAGGGTGTAACGTAGCATGGCGGCCATGGGCCATTGTGTGCAATCGGAGTCGCCTGGGGAGCGCTGTGCGCCATAGGGCGCGGCGCATCAGCGGCGCCTGACCGTTTTCGATATGAGCATCTTCAGCAGCTTCGAGCGCACACTTGGAGGCCTGCTGGAAGGCGCCTTTGGCAGCGTCTTCCGGTCCGAGGTGCGCCCCATCGAAATCGCCCACAAGCTCGCCCGCGAGATGGACGAGCACAGGACGATGTCGGTTTCGCGCGTCTACGCCCCCAACGAGTATCTGGTCTGGCTCTCCACCGAGGACCGTGCGCGCTATGCGGGAGTCGAGGACGACGTCACCGACGAGCTCTGCGCGTACCTGCTCGAGCACGCACGGCGCAACGAACTCACGCTGACATCGCGACCGCTGGTGACGTTCAACACCGATGAGAGGCTGTCGCTGGGCGAATTCGGGATCCAGGCGCGCCTGGTCCAGCTCGATGACCTTCAGACACCCGCTTCGCCCTACCAGGAGGAGGAGCCGGGAGCCGCGCAGAGTGGTCACACCATGCTCCACAGCGAACCCGAACCGACCGAGGGGTCGCGGCGCGAGGCCGGCGGCCGCGACCGAGCCCATGTGGTCGTCCGCGACAAGCGCCTGACTGTCGGGCCCAGCGGCTTTGTGGTGGGCCGCTCGCGCGGCTGCGATCTCGTACTGGACGACCCCGGCGTATCGCGCAGGCACGCCGAGATTCGTCTCACTGAACACGGCTGGACGATCCGTGACCTGGGCTCCACCAACGGGGTTTTCCTGAACAGGTCTGCCATCGACGGCGCTGCGGCGCTGCGCACGGGAGATCGCATCGAACTTGGCGAGACCGAGATGGTGTTTGAGGCCTCGTGATCGCGCCGGAGGCGGTCGCAAACACGCTGGAGCCCATATCGGTGGCGCTCAAGTACGGCTTTTTGGCCGTGCTGTATCTGTTCTTGCTGTGGGTCGCCCGCTCGGCACTCGGGGACCTCAAAGGGCGTGGGGCACGCGGACTACCGACTTCCGGCGGGGTCGGCCTGCTGCCCCAGGACGCGACCGGCCTGCACTCCGCATCGGCGATCCACGGCTACGACATCTCCCAACACGCCCCCCGGCTCGTGGTCGAGCAGGCACCCGGCCATGAGCCCGGCATGATCTACGACCTGGGCGGTGAAGCGGTTCTGGGCCGGGGAGACAACGCCAATATCCGCCTGGAGGACCCGTTCGCCTCGGCTCGCCACGCGCAGATATTCGAGCAGGGGGGCATCCTTGCGATCCAGGATCTGGGCTCAACCAACGGGACCTACCTCAATGAGGAGATACTCCAGACCCCGCGGCCACTGCACCCCGGCGACCGAGTCCGCATCGGCGATAGCGAATTCAGCTTCGAGACCGACTGATGCTGCGCGTCTCTGAGCAGTACTCGGGCACCGACACGGGACGCCAGCGGCGCGCCAATGAGGATGCTCTGCTCGCGCGCGCGCCCCTGTACGTGGTGGCCGACGGGATGGGTGGCGCACAGGCCGGAGAGGTGGCCTCGCAGTTGGCCGTCGAGAGCCTGCGCAGCGGGATCGGCGGCACCGAGGACCCCGAGCGCAGCCTGTCCGACCGGATCCAGGAGGCAAACGCCCGCATCCACACGCTGTCGCGAAGCAACCCCGAGCAGGCAGGCATGGGCACCACGCTGACAGCCCTGTATGTGGGCGCCGACAGTGTGTCGCTGGCTCACGTGGGAGACAGCCGCGCCTACCTGCTGCGCGACGGCCAGCTCAGCCGCCTGACCCACGACCACTCGCTCGTGGACGAGCTCATCCGGCAGGGACGACTCACCCCCGCCGAAGCCCAGGACCACCCGCAGCGGTCCGTCATCACACGTGCCCTGGGACCGGAGCCAACCGTGGAGGTCGACACTGTCAGCTACCCGGGAAGCGACGGCGACGTCTACCTGGTGTGCAGCGACGGGCTCACGACCATGGTCACCGAGGAGCAGGTGGCGGCCATCCTCAATGGCCACTCCAGTCTCCATGACGCCGGCGAGGCGCTGCTGGCGGCCGCCAACGAGGCCGGCGGCCGCGACAACATCACGGTGGTCCTAGTCCGGCTGGAGAGCCTCTCCGCAGAGCAGCCGGGCGCGCAGCCCCTGGAGGCGCCCGCAGTCCCGGTGCCGACGGTAGCGCCAACGCCGCCAGGGGCGGTACAGACGGCAACAAACCCAGGTGACAACGGCGCCGGGGAGCCCGCGGGGACCGCGACGGTGACCGGCGTGCAACGCCCGGTGGTGGCACTACGACCGCGCCGGGCCCCGACTGGCGGCGGTGGCAGGCGAAGTCGCCGGCGACCGCGCGCGGGACTCGTGGTCGCCCTGATCATCCTCGGCCTCCTGATCGGTGGGGGGGCGCTGGCGATCCAGTCCGTGTACTTCATAGGCACCAACAGCCGAGGGTTCGTGACTGTCTACACCGGACTTCCGTACCAGCTACCCGGAGGGATCAAGCTGTACGCCAGCTACTACGTCTCCGGCGTGCCCGCCACCACCGTCCCGCGTGCCACCCGCCTGACACTGCTGAACAACTCGTGGCGCTCGGAGTCCAAGGTGACCGAGCTCCTCCGCGATCTCGAACTTGGACAGCTCGCAGGTCAATGAACAGGCCCATCGCGCGCCTGTTCGTGGTGATTCTGGCGCTGTTTGCCCTGCTCGTGGGGTTCACCTCACGCTGGACGGTCTTTGAAGCGTCCGCGTTGCGCCACAACCCCTTGAACTCAAGAGCTCTGCTCGAGCAGGAACACATCGCCCGCGGCGAGATCGTGGCGTCCGATGGCGCCGTGCTGGCACGCAGCACTCGTTCCTCCGAAGGTGCCTACGAACGCCACTATCCCTACGGAGAACTGTTCGCCGATCCCATCGGCTACTACTTCCCACAGGGCGAGGGTATTGCGGGCCTTGAGGAATACCGCGACACCGTCCTCAGCGGGCAGAACGAAACCGGCTTTCAGACGATCCTCAACCAGCTTCAGGGCAAGCAGCCGGAGGGCGAAAAGGTCGTGACGACGCTGAACGTGCGCGCGCAGCGTGTGGCGGCTGAAGCACTCGCCGGCCACAGGGGGGCGGTCGTCGCACTGGAACCGGCCACCGGCGCAGTTCGAGTGATGACGTCATCGCCCAGCTATGACCCCCAGGATCTGGGCTCGCACAGCGCCTACGAGCGCCTGCTGTCCGGAGGTGAAGCGTCGCTATTCAACCGCGCCACGCAGGAAGGCTACGCGCCGGGATCCACATTCAAGATCGTCACCGCCACCGCCGCCATCGACACAGGCGCCTTCAGCCAGTCCTCGCTGATTAGCGGCGCCAACGGGATCGTCGTCTCCGGGAAGACGCTGGACAACGACAACCGCGAAAACTTTGGCCTGATTACCCTCAAGGAGGCGATGACCAAGTCGGTTGACACCGCCTTTGCGCAGGTCGCCGAACGCGTGGGTAAGCAAACGCTCGCTCGTTACATGGACCGCTTTGGCTTTGACCACGAGCCACAGCTGGACTACCCCACCAGGCAGATGACACCCAGCGGCGAGTACTACCAAGGGCACGTGCTGGCGCCCACCGACCCTCGGGTGGACGTTGGACGCCTTGGCATCGGCCAGGACAAACTACGGGTCACGCCCCTGCAGATGGCCGAGGTTGCGGCGGCTGTGGCCAACCGCGGGAAACTGATGGTGCCGCACCTGACCGAACGGATCGTGGACCCCGAAGGCGGCACTGTGCAGCGCATCAAGCCGCGCGTGCAGGCCACCGTGATGAAGCCGTCAACCGCAGAAGCCGTCCGGGAAATGATGGAAGCGGTGGTCAACGAAGGCACCGGGACCCCCGCCCAGATCCCTGGCGTGCAGGTCGCAGGCAAGACGGGCACGGCGGAAACCCAGTTTGGCTCGTCTCTGAACGACGCCTGGTTTGTCGCCTTCGCCCCCGCCCGCTCCCCCCGGGTGGCGATTGCGGTGACCCTCGAAAAGGTGCCCGGCTACGGAGCCACCTACGCCGCGCCCGTGGCCAAGCGCGTCATGGAGGCGTTGCTCGGATGAGCGAGATCAACCCCGGCACGATCATCGACGGCCGCTACCGCGTCGTCTCCCGGATCGGCTCCGGGGGGATGGCCGACGTCTACCTCGCCGAGGACGACCTGCTGTCAAGGCACGTGGCCGTCAAGGTGCTCCACCACCGCTTCGTCGACGATCAGGAGTTCGTCGAGCGGTTTCGTCGTGAGGCCTCGAGTGCCGCAGGCATCTCCCACCGCAACGTCGTGGCCATCTTTGACCGCGGCGAGTGGAACGACACGTACTACATCGCCATGGAGTACCTCCCCGGCCGGTCGTTGAAGACAGTCATCCGCGAAAACGGCGCGCTGGAGCCCGACACGGCGATCGCGATCGCGATCGAGATCCTCAACGCGGCGCAGTATGCCCACAGCCGTGGGGTGATCCACCGGGACATCAAGCCCCACAACGTGATCATCTCCGACGACGGCCGCGTCACCGTGACCGACTTCGGAATCGCGAGCGCCGGCGGATCCGACATCACCCACACCGGCTCGATCATGGGCACGGCGCAGTACCTCTCCCCCGAGCAGGCCCAGGGTCAGCCGGTCACGGCGGCGACGGACATCTATGCGATCGGCATCGCCCTGTATGAGCTGTTGACGGGACGGGTGCCGTTCGAAGGCGACAGCGCTGTGGCGATCGCTCTCCAGCACCTGTCCACGCCGCCGCCGGCGCCCAGCACGGTCAACCCCAGAGTGCCTGGAGTCTTGGACAACGTGGTTCTGCACGCACTGGCCAAGGATCCTGCGGACCGCTATCCCGACGCGCCCACTTTCATCGCCGCGTTGCAAGCCGCGCGTGTCGCAATCGCGGCCGAACCTCCAACCGAGCAGCACGCTCACGCATCACCGCCGGGCGGCAGTGGCCGCGAGACGGCCGCACCGTCGGCGTCGGCGTCGGATCACGGCCTGGTGGTTGGCCTGCCCAGTCAAACGGCGAGCGAGGAGAGTGCCCTGGCAAGCGGGTCGGCGGGCTCCGGCGCGCGGCGACGCACGCTGTGGGCCGCCGCTGCGGCGATCGTCTTAATAGGCGCCGCGGTGGGCGCTGTGGCGCTCCTGTCGTCCACGAACGACGTCACCGTCCCCACGCTCACAGGCAGCACCGAAGGCGTCGCGCTTCAGAGACTCAAGGCGCTTGGACTGAAGCAGAGCGTGGCTCGGGCGGCAAGCCTAAGCACACTCGAGGGCACCGTGATCTCCCAACAGCCGCCGCCCGGAAGGATCGTCCAGCAGGGGGTCCGCGTGTATCTCGTCGTGTCGAGCGGACCGGGGGTCGTGGCGGTGCCCGCGGTGGCCGGCATGACCGAACAGAGCGCAATCGTCGCGCTGCGTGCGCGAGCTCTGCAGCCGCGTGTGCAGGACCAGCCCAGCCGCCGAGTGCATCGCGGTTACGTGATCTCGACCAACCCCTCGGCGGGATTGGAGGCGGTGCAGGGCACGGCGGTCACCGTATACGTGTCCAGCGGGCCCGCCGGACGGTCCGGGCCCAAGCGCTCGCTTGTTGCCGTGCCGAACGTCACCGGCCTGCCCCAGAGCGCGGCGTCGGCTGCGCTGGGCTCGGTGGGTCTTGTGGTGGGCACAGTAAACCGCAAGCCGTCGGCAACGCAGGCGCCCGGCACCGTGATCTCCCAGTCGCCCACCGGCGGCTCCAAGCTGGCGGCGGGCGGATCGGTACTGCTCGTGGTTGCCGAAGCGACCTCGCAGGTGGAAATTCCCGATGTCGTGGGCCGCACGCGCACCGGCGCTGAAGCCACGCTGCGCGCCACGGGTCTGGCACCCACCGTCACGACGCGCACCGTGACCAACCCGGCCGAAAATGGGACCGTGCTCGAACAGAGTCCGGAAACAGGCCAGACGGTCAAGCGAGGGGAAACGGTGACCCTGGTCGTGGGGGAGCTCTCGGAACAGACGACCACAACCACCGCCGCGCCGACCGAAGCGGCGGGGTCCGGACATTGAGCGCCGCCGGGCAGGAG